>JAYWCE010000114.1:0-8731 GCA_043780775.1 Candidatus Altimarinota bacterium
GTAAATAATAAAAAAGAACTCCGAAAGGAGTTCTTTTTTATTATTTACCTCAATCATAGAAACTCCATTATTTTTTTCTCTTGCGAGGTTGTATCTTTCATTCCTTCCTCAGAATAGCCGAGAAGTGCTTTGTGCGAGGATTTTTATTGAGTCGATTGATGAATGCTCATATTTTTCGTGGGAATCTTTCTTTTTTGAGATAGATATAGTCGAGGAACTTTTTGTGTATGTGAATGAGGTGTATATCTCGCTGATCTATAGGAGAGAAGGTATCACCAAAGATATCCTGGGTGATCGCATGGACTTCACGGATAACCTCTTGCCATCCATTAAAAGGAAAAAAGAGGTTCCAATCTATACGACGACCTCACTGTATTAGGTGAACATCACCCATGCCACTTTTATTTGGAATTGCAGTACCAGTTATCTCTTGCACTGTTCGACCCAGATTAGTTATCAAAAAATTTGCATATGTTGCTACGGTTCAATGGGTTACGAGAACCTCCACCGACTCTATTGGAGAAGAGACGATTCTCCAGCGCAGCTCTAAGAGTGCATTTGAGTTATCTCCAAAGATTTTTGCTAGGAAATCAAACCTATTTAGTTCGGTATGTTTTGGTGGATTCTCTAGGGCATTTGTATTTATGACGCTAGGCGAGAGTAGGCATCGATCTACATAATTTCGTATTTCATTACAGATGATCGATGCTGATTGTATGGCTCGGTTGATGGGACTGGAAAGTATGAATAAAAATAATCCACGCAATATTTCTCATTTTTTCTTCGCATTCTCTTTTCATACTTCTGTGAGTCCCTCACCAGGCACCCCTGGTTGTCATGGTATCAAGTCAGATGGTGTCTCATCATGCAACATTATAACTACCACTTTCATGAGATCGGCTATTTTTATGAGATTGAATTGGAGATCCTTGATGATTATAGCGAGCCTACTCTGCTCACCAATATCTCCACTAGTACGATATTGCAGATACTGTTGCTCGATCTCATTAATATGACTCATGATTGTAGTCCATGATTGCACGAATGGAGTATAGAGAGTTTCACGATATGGTGATACTTGGCTGTCTTGATTTGTATGAATTTGTTTTTTTTGTATTTTGCCAGCTGTCAAGGATTGGAGGAATGTCCCCAGAACTACACTATCCAGAGATCAACCCCTTGACCAGTATTGCATAGCCTGACTTATAGATTTTGGTGGTATAGATCAGCAAAGTGCCTCATATAGTCGTATAATTGAATATATTCTCGCTTCTATAGGAATATCTTTCTTGATAACCCCAAATGGATATCCGAGTCCATTCATCGTTTCATCACGAGAGAGGAGTAGCATCGTTACCATATCCAGTACCCTACTATTCATCCGTCGTCATAGGATATGATCGATCTGTTGTGGGATGTCTTGTGTCTGAATGTGTTTATTTCCACTGTGCTGTAGTGTGACGATCTTGCAGATATCCAGAGCTCGCAACAGGTTATCAATATACTCTGGATCACATGCAGACTCATGGGATATCGTAGGATCCATGAGTCAGATGACGCTTTCTATGAAACTTCGATAATCATTTCATTGTGATGATACTATGTCTACTGCTTCCATTTCTTTTTCAATAGATTTGATTTCATCAATAATAGCATGTTGATTGATGCAAAAATCTATTTCCCTCTTTTCGATATAAGTATTTATTATTTTTTGGATCATATTTTCCCAATGATGCCCTGCAATCTGATTGGCTGATTCTCTACTCCCGCGATCTATAACCACACAATAGGTTCTTGTCCTATCGAACGGTCTTACGATAGTATATCGTATATTTGTTTTTGATGGATCTCGTAGTGTATCTATCTCAGATGTATCGATACGATGTTGTGCGACTATCTCTCCGCTATCGTCTGATATGATGAGGAGTCGAATGAGGCCAAAAGCCGTCTCCAGTCTATCTAGTATTTCTTCAGCAGTACTTTTGCTATTGAGACTTTTTTCGAGATCTGCCGTTAGTTGTATTCATTTTTGATTCCATACAATGCTCGCTACTGGAATATGGTCACGAGCCGATTGCATATGAGTTGCATCATTTGCCTGTTCTGGAGTCATTTTACGTATATAGAGTAGGAATGTACTAATTATCTCTTTCCAATACAGAACCCTTATCGTATCATCTTCTATACATCTCTGAGCCAGTTCTACTGCAGTATAGAAATATTTTTCACGATCTTCTGGGGAGTCCTTGTAGTACATTGTTAGGGAGAGAAGATCTGTTATCTTTCCGAGTTGCTCTGCACATGTACCAACATATTCGAGTGATGCCTTTAATTTTTCTATTGATATTTCTCTTGGGTTCAAGTTAGTCCCTACTCTGTATGATATAGATCATGCCACATCACCCGATCATCTAGGAATAGGGGAGTTTTCAGGGGTTACCGATGATAGTGTATGTATAGGAGGTCTCATTTTCCTGAATAAAAAAATAGATCATGATTAGGTTATCTATAACATAATATGGATATTGTGTCAAAAATCAATAGAAATGATTTTTGTGTATCTGATTGGGTTTGTGAGATAAAAAATCTTTGTCCTGTTTTTGTCCATTTTTTGTTTTTCGATTTTATATATCCTATGCTCCTGTTATTCACACATTATTCACAAATTCTTTTATTTCTTATCACACTTCACTATGTCACAAGCCATAAAAAAATCACAGAGAAATACCTCTAGAGAGATGACTTCATCCAATACACGCAAATGGAGAAACTTCTCATATCAGAGTGACCATGGAAACAACTTCATCAAAGATAGATGGCTCTATCTCAAGACTCGAGAGATCATGAGTGATCTCAGAGGGATACTGATTTTCACCAAAAAACTAGAGGAAACTGGCTCCCAACATCTCGATATATGTGATCAAGTCAGTGATCTCCTCTCCAAACTTGAGTCAGGTAAGAGGGATAATCAATATATGAAGATCGTGCAAGTGATCACAAAATACCTAGAGGGTATCCGAAAATTCATATCGAATACGGAGATAAAATGAGTTCTTTCCTATAGGGCACTCTTCGAGTCTACGATCATAGCAATCAGGCGAGAGCTCGATTATATCGAAAAAGAAGCATATTAATTCTATAGTTTTCGGATGATTCCTACTCTAATAGACTCATCTCTATCGAGTTTGATGTAATACTCTGTGATTCATCCTGAACAAGTGAGAGATATCTCTTGCCCGAATCGTTCCTTTGTGATCTTCTTGATAGGGAGGATGATCTTGCTGAGGATCTCATTCTTGTTCTGTGAATAGGTAGAAATCGGGAGTCGCGAGTTCGATACTTCTTTGTTCATATTTTTGAGGAGTATTCTCAGCATATCGATCGTGGTATTCTGTGAGTGGATCTCTTTGGATGTCAACTTGATCCCCTGGATATAGATCCGTCCTCATATAGTATCGAGTAGGATACAATCAGTTTCAGTTTTTATCATAGTATCATAGTCTCCAGAGTATGACTTCCCGAACGAGTCAGTCCATAGTACATCGCCTTCTCTAGTATATTCTGAGAAGATTTTCTCTGTGATATATTGCTCGACACGGACTCAGTCGGATGAATATCCATCTCGCCAAGAGGCGTGATCGAGCGATACAATATGACCATCTCTCTTCAGATGATCGATCACCTTCTGTATCGTGGTGCGACTTTTTCATTTTTTCATCACAAAAAAGAGGCTCCCCCCTATTCTCCCTGTATTGAAGGGAAGTATTCCTATATGCTCATCATCAAATTGTTGGTACTGATGAAAAAGATGCTGAAAAGCAAAAAAAAGTTTATTTTCTTTTTGGTATGAGAAACTCGAGAGTCCGATCTTGCGTATGGCATCGATAAAGATGGCCATGGAGATATCTGGCTGTATACCCTTAAAAAGGGAGTTGAATCACTCAAGAATCTTCAGATTCATATGATCTATATTCTTGTAGATAACCTCATCCTTGTCAAAACTCAGAATGCCTGAGAGTATTCCTCGGTCTGACTCTGGTATCGGGAGAGATTCCACAATACTGGTGAGGAAAGAACTAAGTTTATCTTCTTCGTGTTCTCTCTGTTCTCTTGTGGCCTCGATGTCAGTAAATCGATACTCCATTCCAGTGAATATAACTCCATAGTCTATCGGGAGTTCAGCGATGTCTAGAGTATTTTTTCACAAAAAACTCAAGAGTGAATCCTTGTATATAATTTTATTGATGCATCTATGGATATCAGTGTTCTGATCGTCCATGATATTCTCATGAGTCTTACTATGAATACATTTTTGTGAGAAGTGTACAATTGGGAGAGAGTGACCTGACATCATCACGACACAGTTATTCGCTCCACCAACACTCTTCCCTCCCGATATACAGTTCGATAGTTTCAGACTGAATGTGTAGAGCATATCAAATAGGACATCAGAGAGAGGGAATTCTCGATCCATGAGAGTCTTAGTATCGAGTTTTCCTATGAGAATATGACTCAAGAAAGTGAGCAGTACTGAAATAACTCAAGAAAAAGAAAATCCATGTCATGGTGGAGTCTCGAAAAGAATGTCTATCTCTATTCATCCAGTGTATCCATTTCGGACAAGAAAATTCTGGAGGAATCGCGTGATCTGATTGGTATCATGTTTAAAAAATGTATTCAATTCGTTCTCTTCGAAAGAATTCTCGAGGATAGAATATGCTAACATCTTTCAAAATGTAACCTTGCCAGAGGTATTGAAACTCACTCCACAAAATGTTTTTACTGGTAGCTTTTGCTTGATGCGTAGTACACTCACTCCATGTGAGATATCCGCTCACCATGTCAGTACACCATTCCCACTCAGCACGATATCATGCGTATTAAAAAATTCCTTGTATGTTGTATAAAATATTTTCTGTAACTCAAGAGAGTTCATTTTGCTATTGCTCATCACTGATCTAGTATCTTTGTTTCAAATGTTATTTACCATTATGAGGAAGATTATACAATAAGGAGTATATATTCTATAAGTTTTCTTAAGCATAGCAATTTTATCTTCTGGGTATTACCTTTATTTTTTATTCATCACAATGGGTTTGTATATTTGTCTGTTTTTTGTCTTTTCATCTATCAAAAATATTTCTATACTTCAATCAGTCTTTCGAGATTCGTGCATCTGTCATTAGCTTTTCTCTGACAATTATGCGCTCATAGCAACATAGTTCAGTGATTGTAGCTTCATAGCTCTATATGTCACAACTCGCTATACGATGATTTTCCGTAAGGGATATCGTTGACTATCGCATCAATAGAGATCAATAATGACACTAACGGCTCGAAAGACACCTTTTTTTAATCTTCGCTATTATGCATATGCAGCAAATAATTCAGAGAAATATTGTTTTATGATTCATCGGTTTATTGTTTGTCTTTTCGATCGAGATCAAAGAGCCCCATATACTCTCAGCGAAAGGACCGGATCTGATAAAAAACCAGATCTATCAGTCTGTACATACTCCACCATAGAATAGATAGGAAAAATAATCAACGAGTACATCGCCTGGTGTAGTTATAAAAATATAGCGCTCCTGTTCGTATAGAAACTTTATACTATAAAATTCCTCCTATGAAAAATATGGAAAAAAATGGTTTCTCTCAAAAATCGAGGAAAAGAATTCTCTCGATTTTTGTGCTGTTTTCGATGTTGATATCTCTATCGCAGCCACTCGTATGAGTCTATGCAACGGTCATAGATGGAGCTGCGAATACGCTCATCTGAGCGAATAACAACTTCGTCAATCTCTCGAACTCTGGGGCCTATCCAGTCAACTTTGCATTCAGTGGTACACTGGATCCGGGCGATACAGTCTTGCTCACGGCGATGGATGGCTCTGGGAATACACTCACAGGATCGTTCGCCTCTGCGAGTGGTGGAGAGTCATCAGGATCCGTGTCGCTCAACTTCGCGAGTAGCGGATTCCAGGCGTGACCACTCACCTATAGCGGTATAGTCCACACAGGTGCTATATCCTCTCAAGTTGTGGCATCTGGTATGACCCTCACAGGACTATTAGATATCACTCCACCTGGGGCTATCCTCTCCTCTACTGCAACTGGCACCATCACATGAGCTATCTCTGTGGGTATCACTACATCTGAGAGTACAGCCGATCTCATAGTCAGTGATATCTCGGTGATAGGCTGATTGGCGAGTAACTTCGTGTCTAATAGCTCAACCTGATACACAGTGACAGTGACTCCCTCAGTATCTACGGGCACTATGACGGTGTCAGTATGAACCGGTGCATTCTCAGATACTGCTGGCAATCCGAATACTGCATCGAATATACTCTCATTCACTGTAGCGAGTAGTGGAGATACGGTTGCACCTCTTGTCACGATCACATCACATGTGAACAACGATATAGTGACAGGATTTCCGACGCTCTCTGGTACCGTATCAGATACGGGATGAGTGGCGAGTGTGATCGTGAATTGACTCACTGCAACTCTCGGATCTGGAACCTGGACGAGTACTGTATTCGACCTCAGTGGAGGAATCAATACTGTTGATGTGATTGCGACTGATCTCGCTGGGAATACTGGATCTAGATCAGTCATACTCAATCGAGTATCTATACCTCTCAATACGAATGTGGCACTCTCAGGAACTACGAGTGCCATCATCACCTACTCGACTGATATCACGGCAACAGGTATATTACTCTTTGGAACTGGAATCAGTCTATTGGATCAGAGTGCTACAGGTGCTACCCCTGGTACATCACATAGATTCATACTCACCGGGCTCCTCCCAGATACGATATACTATTTCATGGTTCAGGGTCAAGGTGGTGAGGCGTCTGAGACTATGCACTTCAAAACCCCAACACTGATCGATACAAGTAGTGCCTCTGGATCGATAGTGGCGACAGGCTCCGTCTATCTGAGTGGATCGACAGCAACGGGTGTCATATTTTCTCAGAGTGGATCAGTCACGATACTCAGTCTGACAGCAAGTGGCTCGTCTCTGTCTGTTATATTAGATGGATTGATGATCACTGCCTCTTGAACGAGTTGGGATGGCGTGCTCCAGGCTCCAGAGGTGACGAGTTTGCTCGTGCCCCTCTCGATCCCTGGACACTCTGTAATCGGGACAGCATATCAGATCGGTAATGCCAATACAGAGCTCATATTCTCTGGACAGACGGTGACGATATCCGTCAACCTCGCTGGTGCTCTGAGCGGACAGACGATCAAGATCGTTCGTTCTATTAACCAATGAAGTACATATACAGAGATCGCTACATGTGTGATCACGATCGGATGAGATTGTACATTCACGACCAATCAGTTATCTCTCTTTGCCTTTGCTGCACCAGCAGACGTGACACCAAATAGCTTCAGCTTCTCAGGTGTCACGAACACTGAGCTCTCTACTATATATATATCCAATCCTGTCACGATCTCAGGCATCGGCGGACAGACCACTATTTCCATAGTTGGTGGTGAGTATAGTCTCAGTGGTGCTGCATTCACGACACAGACCGGAACAACGAACTCATGAGATACGATCGTCGTCAGAGCAACATCATCCGCAGTGAACTCGACCGCCAAGAGTGCGATACTCACGGTGGGATGAGTATCTGCTCCATTCACTATCACGACAAAAGCGGCGACGGGTGGCTGAGGTGGTGGCGGTGGCTGAGGTGGTGGCGGTGGCTGATCAACTATTGATTTCTGTCCTGGATGAGATCTCTCTCCGAGTCTCTCCGATGGTCTCTGTATCAGGAGCGCTAGTGGTAATGTCACTAGTATACTCACCGGGGCCTTCAATATTCCCGCTATCATCATAACAAATATCTCAGATATAGCATTCCGCGATGTTGTATGAAACTGGGCAGAGACCTATATCAACCGTCTCGTTACCCGAGGTATCATCAATAATGTAGCACTCTATCGTCCAGATGCGAATCTCACTCGTGCCGAGTTCCTGAAGATCGTGATCAATACCACTGGATGGCCACTCCCAACGACTGGACTCAATATCCCATTCAGTGATGTTGCTATGAATGTCTGGTATGCCCCATATGTATCACTCGCACTGTCAAAAGGAATGATAGCGAGTAGTACACGATTCCGTCCGAATGATACGATCACCAGGGCAGAGGTGACAAAAATACTCACCCTGGCCCTTGGAGTGACGGTGACTGAGCCGACCGCTATGACCTATAGTGATGTGAGTTCTACCTTGAGTCTCGCGAAGTACATAGAGGCTGCTACATTCCTCAATATCTTCTCTGGTCAAGTGGTGGCTGGACGAAAGATATTCCGTCCAAGTGATCCTATCACTCGTGCTGAGATCGCCAAGGTAGTGGTGAATACATTCCGCCTATAGTCTACTACCCTACTACTATTTATTCTCTAGCCCTTCTTGAGTATGTATTTCCCCTGGAAACAAACAAGAGAAAAAATAATACGGTGTATATGAATTCGTTCACCGCCTATCTGACATAGATATTTTATATAGCGATTACAGGTTATTATATTCTAATTTTTCTATATATGAATACGCAAAGTATAGGTAATAAAAAACCACAAACAACTTGGGAAAGGATGAATAAAGATCCAAGAGCAGAGCTACAAGATGATGAAGCAGATCCAATGGATCCAAACGTAAAATCAGGTGATAAAAGACCAAATATGTAGATATTTATATTCTCTCTTCTTA
>JAYWCE010000115.1:0-8719 GCA_043780775.1 Candidatus Altimarinota bacterium
GGATCTTCTTTTGGGAGGGGAGGTATTCCATTCACTACGATAGTTGATCGAGGGGACTCTTCACTCATAGGTGTATCTCGACGACTATGGAATACAGAATCGATGAGAAAATCCTGGAACCCGATATTATCATCTTTTCTCGAGAGTCGATAGAAGATGAAACCGATTATCCCAACGAGGAGAATGAAGCCGATAATGATGAAGAATATCTTCACAAATCCACCGATAAATCCGAGGATCCCACTCGATGATGATGTGTCGACTATTATTCCTGATCCAGTATCAGTAGGTACATTCGCAGATCCACCATTCACGATGATGGAGAGTTGATTTTTGATATGTACCTTGTACTTGTCGGGGATAGTTGTATCTGTCTCGATGAGTACGAGCATCTCAGTTCCGAGCTTACGGTTCGCATCGAGGAAGGTCGGATGTGACTCGATCTCGGCGAGCTTTATGAGAAGGAGATCATGATTGGGACTCTCTGCTGGTATCAGGTCACGGATGAGATGTACGGCTATGCCAACCTCATCAGTCACCTGGGCATCACCGATAAGGAGTTCATCGACTACTTTCGAGAGTTTGGATTTTACCTCAGCATCCATCGTGCCACTCTCGATACCTTCCTGGATATCGATGAGAGACTTGGCTTTGTCGAAGGTATTGTTCCAGTTCTCGACGAGGGTATTGTATCGCTGCATCAGGATGATACGGTCGCTCTCTGTGAGTTCTCGGATCATTTTTGATAGCTCTTCGAGCTTGGCTCTGTCACCCTGACTCAGACCTGCAGTACCATTTCCTGTGAGATCTATATCGGCCTCGCTCGTACTCGCGATATAGTCGAGTATGATTGTGAGAGTACGAGTCGCTATAACAGACTCGTCTTTGATGAGTGAGAGTTGTATCTTGTGTTCTCTTTTATTGCTATTCGCGAGATCATGGAGTGTATAGGCTGATCCATCAGTATATGATAGATCAGCTTTGTTATCCGCATCATTGTCAGGGATACCATCGAGGCTCGTATCGATCATAGTGTCTATATCGATTGCATAGTTGCTGGCGATATTTCCGAACATCGATATGAGGACAGCGTCGCTGGGGTTTTTGACCGTGATAGTATCACTGATGGCTCGTGGGTATGACTGATAGAGGACGCCTGTACCTGATATGGTTTCTATTTTCGAGAGATCGATATCTGTCGTCGAGATATCAGTATCATTGCTCGATACCGTGAGCTTACCAGTTGTACCACTTGCTGATTCGATCATCACTGATGTGAGTGAATCAGAGAGAGTCGGTCCGATCTCCCAGTGAGCCTTGTCATAGGATCCCTCGGACGCATTCATCAGATAGATACGACCATCAGGGAGCTTGTATCCATAGACACCTGCTTTGAGTTTATTTTTGACATGGATAATCTGGTATTTGCTATTGGACACTCCGTTATTCGTGACCCTGACCTTCATATTATAGTCGCCAGATCTCGCATAGATATGCTCGATACTCGAAGAGCTACTTTTCTCATCGATACGACCATCCCCATCAAAATCCCATGCATATTCTGATTTATTCGTGATATCGTTTCCAACGATAGTTTTTGCCTGTACAGAAAATCATACTTTCTCTCAAACGTTCACGACTGACTTGGGTGCTGAGAGAGTGATGAGTGGGAGATAAATATTGCCATTCGAGTTATCGATGACGAGAGGGGCAAGACTCTGTCCAGACTGCATACTGTTGACCTTAGCTCCATCATTATCCTCGAGTATCACTCCAAAAAAGTATTTCTCCGTGATATTCGGAAGAACGAAGGTGATCCCATTGTTCTGTGTGATCTGTACATTCTGTGGTTCTGGATCTGATTCTGTCGTATAATACCAGATATATGAAGTGATCACTCCATCTGGATCCATAGCTCCATTGGCCTGTACTTTTACGAGCACTTTTTGGCTATCCTTCTTGGCACTATCTATCGTGCTCGTGAGGCTCGTGAGCTCTGGTAGATGATTGGCAAGTTTGATATATTGGGTCGTGGTATGAGTCGCTCCATTTTTATTCGATCGTACAGTGAGCTCAATAGGGAAGCAGCCGAGTTCGTTGAACTTCTCGGATATCTGAGGAGTGGTACGAGCCTTACCAAAATATTTCCAAGTATAGGAGAGGCCATTCGGTGTTCCGTCGATATTTATTGAGTTGCTGCTATTGAATGTCGTTGTATCAGCTCGATTGATCACGAGTGCATCGAGCCCATTACAGGCTCATTTTTCTTCTATGATGCTGTTCGATGAGTTCGTCGCATCGATGATAGCAAAAGGGCTCTCGGTATCTGATACATAAACCTTTCGTGTGATAGTATTCGTCTCGCTCCCTCCTGCTCGATTGACATTCAGTGTTATGGTATAGATACCTGATTGCTTGTAAATATGCTGGACAGACCGACTCGTTCCACTGATGATCGCCGATCCGTCTCCCATATTCCACTCAAAGAACTCAGCATTCGCGGACTGTCCGATGACACTTAGAGAAGAACCTCTTTTAACAACTCTTGGTGTAATAATCATATTAACAGCAAGGGTTGATGTCACCTCGAATTGCTTCTCTACGGTAGTAATCTTACCATGGACATTACTCGCAACAACCGACACACTATGATTGCCTTTGTTCTCGAATGTATAGGTTCCCTTTGCTCCCTCATTCTCTATATTATCGAGAGTGATTTTTTCACCATTGATTCTCCATGTATAGGTAAGGTTTTTGCGAGAGCTCGTATCAGGATCATAGCTCTTTGATGCATCAAAAATAATCGTATTTGGTTTTTCACTACTCACAGACCGAGGATTGTCGATCGCAACAACTGGCTCACGAGACTCGATGGTGATGACCTTGGAATCAGTATCGATACTGCCATTGGGGCTCTTCGCCGTCAAGGATACGATATAGGATCCGACCGTTTCGAACTTGTGTTTGAGGCTAATTCCTTCACCGACCTTGACGATCTTGTTGCCATTTTCATCCTGAATTTGCCATGAATATTCGATATTCTTGTTATCAGCGAAGTATGAGGTTGCTGACATCGATATGTCTTCACCGATATTCCCCGTATCTTGGTCGAGCTTGATGATGGCGGCTGGCTCACGCACGAGGAGCTGGATTTCTTTTGAGATTATCTGTCCATCATTGGTCTTCATTGTGAGTTTGAGTATATACCCTCACTGATTCACATAGAGTTGTCGCTCTACGATGGGTCCACCACGATTGGTCGACTCATTGCCATTGCCAAATTCCCACTTGGTCTCCGCGATAGTGCCATTGCCGATAGCTCGAGATGCTGATGCATCAAGGATTACTCCCATTTTCCCGACAGCAGGAGAGAGTTTGAGTGTACTCATATTGCTTGCATTGATCCCATTGATAAGGAGTATGATCTCCCCGAGTTTAGGCTTTACTACGATTTGTTTGGATACTGAGAGAGGGAGAACATCGATCTTCCCTTTGCTATTGCGACTTCCTGATACAACATCCAGAAATACCGTATAGGTACCCTCTTTGGTGAATGTGTATGAGAGGCTCGGTCCACGACTCAGTTCACGGCGATATCCACCATTCTCACGAGTCCACCAGATATAGTTGCTATCAGAAGGTGTCGTTCCAGATGGATCCTTGATATTATCTGCTCGAAATGATACTGAGAGTGGGGCATTGCCCTCGGCTGGACCAGCACTAATGTCTCCAGTGATACGAGAGATATTCGCTGTATCGACAAAATTGGCTACGCGAGAAATAGCATTGCCGACATGATTGGAATTGTCTGGATTTTTGATAGCGAGATCCAGGTAGGTGTCAACGGCTTGCTTGGCTCCACGGTTGATACTCGTAGCATCTCCATAGTCAGGGAGCCTATCGAATCCTCACTGAACGAGATTTTTGACATTTTGTATAGTACCTACCTTCACAGATCGATTCACAAGGAGCTCACTCTCCATCTGATTGATTCCTTCTTTGATCCTGTTTTTGTACTCGGCGAACGTATCGGCATCGCTCTCGGTATAGGCGGCTTGTGCTCATGGTATGATTGACCAATCATACGTCACTCTTCAGCCTGGTGCCACGATATTGATCGTCCACTTGACGATCGGGTAGGCGAGCCACATCACGAGGATACCGAGGATTACATAGATGATAATCTGGCGAGTTTTTTTTATTTTTTCTTCATCTCCAGCTCCGATCATCAGCTGGAATCCAGCATAGATAATATAGATCACAGCAATGATCGAAATGAATCCCATAAGATAGGTGACAATCTGTTGAGCATACTCACTCACTCCCTTACTTGTAATCTGTCCATTCACTGCTTTTGCCACACTGTCTACACCATTTGCTAGATTGTAACTCGGATTAGCATATGGTGATACTGGGCAACCTGCCCCGAACCATGAACTACTACAAGCAGCATAGGTATCTGACGCAAATAGTCCAAATACGACCGTCAGCAGAGTGAGAATGAAGAGAAGAAAATGAGTTTTTCGCATAACAAAGAATTTATATACCTTCACATTACCATAAAAAAGTGAAAAATGCAACTTTTGATTGCATTTTTATAGATGTTTTATTCGTTTGGGCAATCTCCAGATTGAGTTCACCCGAGTGATGAACTAATCTCACATGATATCTCTCTGGAGATATGCTTCGTGATCGCCTCGATATCTGGAGTATCTGTTGGGTCGATACCTTCTCTGAGATACCGCTCGAATCGGGACTTGAGACCATATTGGAAAACAGATACTCGCTCACCGATACTCGGTATAAAAGGGGAGAGTCGAGTGCGACTGAGGGTATCAGAGAGAGTACTCATCTCAGCAGCCGAGTAGAACTCTGATTGTGCTGGTATGAGATATGGATACTCATTCATATAGAGTCTCTGAGCCTCTGGAGTCATGAGGTATTCGAGGAACTTCATACTCGCTATACCATGGGTTGTTAGTTTGGATACTCCGAAATAGGTATATCGACCGATATTCTTGATGGTTTGCGAAGATGTCTGTGGGAGACGATCCGTGAGGATGACACTCTCGCTACTCGCGGAACCTGCTCGTTTGCTTGACTTCTCGAGCTCGAGAACGAGACTCGGATATCCTATGATGAGTGCAATATCTCCTTGCATAAATAGATCGAGTGTCGTATTCTTTTTATCCATCATATCAGATTTTTTCTGACTGATGGTACTCTTGATCGTATAGCTATCCGCTTCTTCTATGTTCGGAGTAGTTCCGATAGAGAGATTTGCGTAGTTGAGATAGTTCGAGAGTCCATTTTTGCCAGTTGAGATATCACTATAGTCTCTCGCACCCGCATCAGTAAGCCAGAGAGGAATTATATCTACCATGTTCGGAACATAGGTAGGGCCAAGTCCGAGATTGCTCGGATATGTATCTGTGGTGGAGTCGCGATAGAGACTCTCGAGATCGTTCCATGTTTTTGGGATCTCACGGATGAGGGACTTGTTATAGAAAACACCAAGAGTCTCATATCCAAGTGGTACTCATTTGAGCGTTGTGGTTTTATCTTTTCATGATCCAGATAAGGAGAGGAGATCCTGGAAGAGATCATCATAGCGTTTGTCAAAATCAGAAAAATCGAGCATATCGCTCGGAATCGGTTCGATCTTGCTTTCGAGTATTGCATCTTCACCACTATGGAGCATAAAAATATCAGGACCACTTCATTCTGTGAGCGTTGAAAGTAGGAGTGTCCGGTATCTATCAGCATCACTCGTTTGCTTCTCTATGATTATATCAGTCTTATTATATTCGGGAGCATACTTTTTGAATCCTTCAATGATACTCTTGTATGAGTCAGTAGTACCATCAGTGATCCATATTTTGAGTGATGTTGGAGCGGTATTGGTTTCTTTTTTTTGCCTCGATATATATGCGACCGCGACTATGAGCGCTACGAGGAGACATCCAATGATGATGAAAAATATGATTTTTTTATGAGACATAAGAATGGAATTTAAATTTTGGAACTTGGATTCTATACCTGGGAGCCAGAGATCCATAGCCTATTTCTCAGCTCCAAGCTCTCAGGATTCAGTTTAGACCCTATAGTATTGATTTTCAGAGAAAAACCTACTATTTTTTTGTTTGATCACGAGCGAGGACGTTGCCGAGGAGTTCGATAGCTCATTGCCGAGTCAGGAGTGACTGTGGGTAAAAATTCCCTCCGCGAGCCCTGATTTTGAATGCGTAATCCTGAATATATTGAAACTTGAAGTTCATAGCACTTGTATCTCTATATATTTTTATCTGACTTGGGTTCTTTTCGAGTTTTCCTATTTTCACCAGGAGCTCGATATAGTCTTCTCGAGAGAGGAGCTTGCCTGGGAATGCGTAGTTCCCATCAATAGCACCCCTGCGATATGCTGCGATAGCATAACCCTGGAATGGGTCCCCGATAGCGATATCGAGGAAGTGACTCGTACCAGTTGCTGGCGTCACTCCATAATACTGCATGAGCATCACGATAGCATCTCGTTGTGAGAGAGTTGCACTGGGATCGAAGGTAGGAATATATTGGAACATACACTTGCTACCTATGAGTGTATAGAGTGTTTTTCATACCTTGGTTGAACTACTCATATCTGAGAATCGTTTTTTCTCACAGGTTTTTGGTGTCGATGTTACAACGTTAGGTTTGATTCCAGTAGATGCCTTTGAGGTCGCAGGGGCAGTACTCATACCTGCTATGATACTCTCGACCGATGCGTTCACAGGTACGAGTTCTCGCTCTGTTGGTATCTGTGGTGCACTCTGGAGATCCTGTATAGAGTTGATTGCGATAGTACTCGCACTACTCGTGACCCCACTGATGAATGAGTTGATAAAATTCATCGGATGGAGACTGTACCGCATAGCATTATCTCGTCCGAGCCCAGCATTGACTGATTCAAATATCGATAGCCCACTGGCGCGAGAGTCCGTAGATGAAAACGGCCAATATGGGTGAAATGGAGCATCCTCAGTATCAATCTGGATATGGAGATGTGGGGTTGTTGTTATGCCACTGATCCCGACTCGACCGAGCATATCGCCCTTGCGGATCTTGCTCCCTTCTCGGACAGTGATCTCTGAGAGATGGAGATAGCCGGAGTAAAGATTTTGAGATCGACCATTCACAGGAACACCCTCGTGCCTGATAACTACGAATTGATTCCCAGTGGCATCAGCCTCGACGGTACGCACGACCACACCATTGGCAATCGAGAGTACGGGAGTTCCTATAGGGGCTCGGATATCGATCGCATTATGGCTACCGTCATTCTCTCTATAGTTGAGTCGATAGCTCCCCATATATGGTGTGATATAAGTATAGTGGAGTATGAGCGAGCTCTTGCTCGGATTGGCTATATCGAGGAGTGCTGTAGTATCGTATGTAGGGAGTGGGAGATAGTCGCTGATTGGAATATCAGAGAATCGAGTAGTCTTGTTCTGATACTGGATCTTGCTCCAGTTCGGGATATAGAGTATAGGCATGATCGTCCCATCAAAAGGATCAGCATGGACACTCGTATAGGTCGCAGTACCAGCGTTCATATAGGGAAGCCACGAATGTTGTACTGCTATGAGTCCTCCGAGGACGCAATTGGTGAGCCAGATACCGACTATTGCATATTGGACATATATGTGTTTATTTTTGAGGAATTGCATGATTTGTTTGGATATTGTTCCTATCCTATCATAAAAAACCAAATTACGCAAATTTGTAACACTCTCAAATAAAAAATTCCCAGGAAATGGGAATTGGTCTCAGAAACATGGATTGCTTCGTGCCTCGCGAGTGGGGGAAAACTAAGCAGTGTCACCATAACAATGTCTAGAATTTGCTCTTCCAATTTGTGAGTGTTGTTGTGAGTGTCACATTCTGGGCTCTTTTCTCAGTCCAGTCGACCACAGATGTGACAGTCATAGTATTTTTTGTAGAGCCCAATAATATGCGTATTTCACGAGTAAAAGGAGATCTACAATCAGTTGTTCTATCGATACTACAATATACTTCTCCTGCCACTACACTTCCTGTGGCTACATAGAATCAGCTGGAGTCTACATAGAGTCATGAGCCCGTAGTGGCATTAGCCACAGAAAGGTACCATGCACCATTGCTATTTATGAGGATATACTTCTTTGCTATTGACGTAGCACCAAGTGAGCTCGCATCTGCAAATAATAGTGATCCTATACAGGTGCTTTGATAGTTTTCTATTTTCCAGCAATTCGTCTGATCACTCGAGAACCTCAGCCAATTAGTATTCCTGAGATTGGTGACTCACTCGATCCCCTCACGAGCGAGATTAATAGCCTTGATTCTGCTCTCAGAATCTCTGGCAAAGTATATGCCTCCTATCACCGTCGAAAACATCGCAGCAATAGCGAGTCCTACAACAGCGATCATCGCCATGATCTCGATGAGCGAGATTCATCGTTTATCGAGATGATTCACCAGAGAGAGTTGCATTCTTAGATTCTTTTATGATAGTGAAAAGCTGAGTATAGAGGAGTTCAGTACCAGATCCAAAGAACTTGATAGTATAGAGATTGATCCCATCCTGGAGGGTATTCGATTCCATATTTGCAAAATAGTACCAAGTAGTACTATTTGGGATATATTTCTGGAGACGGTAGTCATTGACCGTTATATAGCTCACGCTATCTTTTGGAACCGT
>JAYWCE010000116.1:0-3106 GCA_043780775.1 Candidatus Altimarinota bacterium
GTTCCGTTCACGATTCGTCATCGAGACCAAGGGTGAGGGTATCATCTACTCATCGTTCGATCACTATGAGGACTACAAGGGAACTATCGAGAAGCGATCTGTGGGATCTATGATCTCTGCGTGTGGTGGTATGACTATGGCGTTCTCACTGTTCAATCTCCAGGACAGAGGACCTATCCTCGTCGAGCCAGCAGTCGAGATCTACGAAGGTATGATCATCGGTGAGCATCTCAAGGGATCTGATCTCGTGGTCAATCCTACCAAAAACAAGCAGCTCACCAATATGCGAGCCTCTGGAACTGATGAGGCAATCCGCCTCACTCCGATCCGCCAGATGACTCTCGAGGATTGTCTCGACTATATCGGTGATGATGAGTATGTAGAGGTCACTCCGAAGTCTCTCCGCCTCCGCAAGAAGTGGCTCACAGAGACTGACCGTAAGAAAAATGGTAGTCAGAAGAATGGATAAAGTTGAATAAAGGAAATCTCTCTAGTTTTAGAGAGATTTTCTTTGTGATTTGAGAAATATATATATACTTTCGCTATGAATCAAAATATGTTGAATCTTCATCTTGGCGATGCACTGAGTATACTCAAAAATACTGAGACTGAATCTGTAGATTTGATCATTACTTCACCCCCATATGCTAATCAAAGAAAGAGCACATATGGCGGAGTTTCGTGTGATGAGTATGTAGAGTGGTTCACTCCTATTGCAGTAGAGCTCCTGCGAGTTCTCAAACCAACAGGCACATTTATCTTAAATATAAAGGAAAATGTTGTTAAATGAGAAAAGCATACCTATGTAATCGAACTAGTTTTGGCAATGAGAAAAATGGGATGGCTTTGGACAGAAGAGTTTATTTGGCATAAAAAAAATAGTTTCCCTGGTAAATGGCCAAATCGCTTCCGTGATTCATGGGAACATGTATATCAATTTAATAAACAGAGAAAATTCCATATGTACCAGGATGAGGTAAAAATCCCGATTTGAAATTGGGCAGAATCCCGACTGAAAAATCTGAGCGAGAAAGATCAAATGCGAGATGATTCTCGTGTCTGAAGTGGTTTCTGAAAAAAAATAGCAAATTGGGTCGGCAAGACAACGGTATATCCAAGCAATGTCTTACATATGGCTACAGAATGTTGAAATAAAAATCATAGTGCTGTTTTTCCAGTACATCTCCCCGAATTTTTCATAAAGTTATTCACACAGGCAGGGGATATGGTTCTAGATCCATTTATGGGATCATGAACAACGAATCGGATTGCTTATTCACTCGGGCGTCGAAGTATATGAATTGAAATAATGCCAGAATATTTCTTGCAAACGAAACAAAATCTCGAAATTTTAGAAAATATTCTAATCCCTACTCTTCATAACAATGCAATTACTCCTACAGAACAAAATTCAGGAATATATAACGAACAATCTCGGCTCTTTTCATGAAGCGAGAATTGGGAAAATAAAGAGACTCAAACTCAAAGATCTTATCAAACGAAAAAATCCGTACCTGTTTAGGACAAAATTTGAAACCGCCGAAGAGATTGTGAGATGACTTTGTGACGCAACTATCTCATCAAGTGAAGAAACACTTTTCTGAAATTGGCTTGAGTGACTTGCAATCTATATAAATGGCATTGTATATAATGGGAGAAAATCAGCTGTTGAAGGTATTGATTTGGAATTCCAAGATGAAAGAGGATCTCTTGTTCTCGTGACGATAAAGTCAGGTCCGAATTGGTGAAATTCGAGTCAAATTCAGAAAATGAAGCATTACTTTGAAAAAGCAAAGCGTACCATAAGAACGAGTTGAGGGAGTCAAAATTTGATCGCAGTAAATGGTTGTTGTTATGGGAAGGAATGAACATCTGATAGGTGAGATTATTTCAAGCTATGTGGACAGAAATTTTGGGAGTTTATCTCAAAAGAATCAGAGCTATATGTTGATATTATCAAACCTCTTGGAGATCAATCCAAGATTAAGAATATTGAATTCAATACAGCTTATTCTGAGATTATCAATAAGCTTACTCGGGATTTTGCAATCGACTATTGTGATGAGAACGGTGTTATCCTTTGGGAAAAAATAGTAGTAATGAATTCAGGAAAATAATTCGCCTCAAAATGTCTGAATATATTCAGACATTTTTTCTTCATATTGCTTTCTTTTGACATTTTGTCTCTTTTCGATATTCTTCTCTCACATTTTTCGTATGCGTTACTAGAGAAGCGTCTTTCATATTATGAAAAACGACCTTTTTGTAGTAAAAGAGTAGTGTTATGATCTACCCTACATACATAACCCCACCATTCATGACGACACCCAAGGACGATATCCAGGACGACTACTACGCCAATATCTCTCAACCAGAGAGTACAACAGGGGACAAAAAAGTCCTCAAAATCAAGCCAAAAGTAGTGGCAAAAAAACCAACTGATCAGGTATCAGAACCAGTAGAGGAGACTGTATCCAAACCAAAAATCATCGCTCGAAAAATCGAAAAAACTGAAACTGTAGAAGTTGCAGATAATTCACCTGTCTCGACTGAGACAGAGAGGCCAACTGCTCGTCTCGTGTCACGAGAGCATGCCGGAGAGGGACTCATGCGATCGATGATGAAGACTCAGGCAGCTGCCAACTCGCCACTCGCTCGTGAACAAGACACGACGAAGAAGCCACTTATCTCATTCCAGAAGGTGTCTACAGGATTCCGTCCGCTCGAGAATCGTCCCGTGATGCAGCTCCCACCTGAGGAGCGTCGTGGAGCTCGTCCACCTCGTCCTGCAGGTTCTTCGCCTCGTCCATTTCCATCACCGTCTGGTTCCACGGCTCCAGCCGCTACGGGTCCAGCACGACTCAGAGACTCATCCAAGCCGATGTTCCAGCGTGATATCGGATTCTCGACACCATCTCGTGATGGTACCGCGAAAAAGTGAGGTAAGGGAGGGGCTCGAGACTATGATGCAAACAAAAAGAAATCACTCAAAAGTGTCGGATGAGATGCAGATGATGGATCGTTTCGCCGAGGACACAAGCAGTCCAAGAAGCAACAAAAGGCTCTCGAAGATGTGAAGCAGATTCTCGTGGACCGTACGGGTCAG
>JAYWCE010000117.1:0-3098 GCA_043780775.1 Candidatus Altimarinota bacterium
TCCGCTCCGATCTCGCCACTCGTCTCACCGAGCAACAACAGATCCTCGAATCCGCAAAAACTGAAGTCGAAGAGAACATCACAGGAACTCCAGAGCTAATCGCCGTATCAGAACTCCAGAAGACGAGACTCGACCGACAAATTGAGCAATTCGAGGAACTCCAGAGAGTGCTCGTGAGGGTGTAGCGATTTATTTAGTTAGAGAAAATAAAGTAAAAAATATGAATCAAGATATTGAAAAAACATATGAACATTTGCAATTCCTAGAAAAGCAACTATGAGATTTGCGTAAATTTAAAAAAATAAGATACATAGAAACTTACTATGCTTTTTGATGGATTTTTAGTGATAAGGCAATTATATACTCACTTTTATGAGTCGTTTTTATTCCATGTGTCACGATATTGTTCTGATTAGCCTTCGGAGAATTGGATTTGATGTTTACGGTGTCCATGAGAGTTCTATCTATTTTATGTATATATATTCTTATAGCTATCCTTATGCGAAATATTCTCGATAGCAGACTATCTAGAATAAAAAGGCAATATAGCTCCCTAAAAAAATCCATAAAAATATACAACCGATATTTTAAGGAAAATATAAAACAGATTCCAAAGATAGATGAAATATTGAGGCAAACGTGAAAAATTAAAGATTCTATAAGTTCACTCATTCAGTATAATGATATGAGCAAGCGTTTTATGGAGGAAAGATACCTCGAATATTTGAAACAATACATGCACATATCTATCGATTTTATTATTTTGTGTATTACCGACCTCCGCTCCGATCTCGCCACTCGTCTCACCGAGCAACAACAGATCCTCGAATCCGCAAAAACTGAAGTCGAAGAGAACATCACAGGAACCCCTGAACTGCTCGCTGTATCAGAGCTCCAGAAGCTCAGACTCGATAGACAGATCGAGCAATTCGAGGAATTGCAGAGAGTGTTGGTTAGAATATAAGAATGATACATGAGTAGATTTTTGCTATTTATTGGTAAATATGATATCCTTTTTGGGTATCATTTTTTTAACTTTTCTCTCCTATGGAAACTCAGGCATTCGGACTTCTTGGTCAATACACTAATACACTCTTCGGTATTGGTGGACTTCTTGCGATTTTTGGTATTTATTGTATCTCGACATACAACTCGATCATCAATACCAAGAACACCGCTAATGAAGCATTCTCAGCTATCGATACTGTCTTGCAAAATAGATATAATCTCATCCCTAATCTCGTAGAACTCGTGAAACAGTACATGTCTCATGAGGCGAGCCTGATCAACAAGGTATCAGAGATGCGAGCTCAACTCGTATCGAGTACTGACAAGAATAGTACAGATCGATTTACCAAAGAGAATCAATTACAAGCTGGTATGAAGTCAATTTTTGCAATAGCGGAGAACTATCCAGACCTCAAGGCAAGTTCCAACTTTCTCGAACTCCAGACTCAGTGGAGCGAGATAGAGGATAGACTCCAGTGAGCTCGTCGTGGATACAATGCAGCAGTCAAGCAACTCAACAATAACAAAGAAATGTTCCCATCCAATATCGTAGCCAATATGATGACTCTGCCAATATATACGATGTTTGAGGCAGATGAGGGCGCAAAAGTAGAAAAAATGGATGCAAAAGCCATGTTTGCCTAAAACTCAAAAATAACCAATACAAATATGTTCAATATTGATTTCTGATCTCTACCTGAAAACTCCAAAAAACAACTCTCTCCAGAAGAGATCATAGTTCTCAATGGACTCTTCCAAGATCCTGTCATCCAAAAACAACTCGAAGATATCGAATGACAACGAAAGATCCGTCAAAAATGGAAGTATGCCATATATGGCGGATGTACGCTCCTTGCTGTGGGACTTTCGCTACTCTTTGGTCAGTGAAATATCCTGACTGGTTTTTTCTATACTATTGGTTCTGGGGATAATTCATTTTCCCCTGTCATATGGTCTACTATTATCTCATACTCTGTCGGGATGGGAGCATTGTACAAGAGATTTGCATCCAAAATAGAAATCCCACTCAAGATGGAGGTATTGACTCGGATGTGTCCACTCCTGTATTCCAAACTCCAGTATAGTCATGATGAGAAATATTCTTTTGATGAGCTTGATCTTCTCCGTGGTAAGAATTTCCTCTCTTCATATGACAGTCTCGATCGAGTAGAGGATTCTGTCTATTTTGATGTAGAGAAAGATGGCAAGCACTTCTCGGTGAACTGATTTGAGGTAGAGACCTCAGAAATACGAGGAAGTGGGAAAAATAGAAAACGAGTTACGACGAATCACTGTTACCTCATGAAGGCAGTATTTCCAAGTACTCGAATTCCACTCACGAGTGATCTCTACATCACACATGATGAAGCAGATGGATGAAATGGATCGAACTATATTTGGCCAATATTATGAGCAATCTTTGGTATGTTTTTTTGATTTTTCATCATGATGATGCTCACAGATAATTCATCATTTGTATTTTTTGGAACTATTGTTATTGGTGGACTCACCTGATATACTATATATCATACTCGTAAAAAATCTCAGAATACAAATCGAGTTCAGCTCGAAAATATTGAATTTGAGAAACTTTTTGATGTGAAGTGTGAGGATCAAGTGACGAGTCGTATGATTATCACCCCTGCATTCATGGATCGAATTGTCTCATTCGTGAATAAGACGGGTAATCAATATGAATTCCTCATGCAAGGCAATACAATGTATATCAAGAGGCAAATCCAAGGGAACTATCTCGAGGCTGGAACTGAGAAAAATATGCTCACCAATGTAGCAGGATTCACACAATTCTATACAGATATGCGTGAGATCATCCAGTTCACATACGACATGAATCTGATGTATCTCTCCAAAACTGATGCTACCACAGCTATCTGATCTGGACTCATAGCATCAGCAATCATTCCGATTGCATTCACAAAAATAGGTGCCAACAAATCCTCATTTTTGACTGGATTCTTTTCAAATATATTCATCAGAGCATAGAAGACGACTAGTGGATATGAATATATATAGTAGTTGGTTGGAGACAATTAAGTAAAAAAATTATGAATAAAGCTAATTATAAATAT
>JAYWCE010000118.1:0-3077 GCA_043780775.1 Candidatus Altimarinota bacterium
ATATCACTCGCAGGAGAGCTCCTCGATATCGGATCTGATCGTGGCGTCGTGAAAAAAGCTGGGGCGTTCTACTCTTATGGTGAGACTCGTCTCGGACAGGGTCGTGACAACTCTCGAACATTTCTCAAAGAGAATCCAGTCATCATGAAAGAGATCGAGACGGCAGTCCGAGCAGCGAAGAAATAATTGATTTGCAATAGAGTGAAAGTATGATACAATAATGTTGTAAAATATTTTCATGTCAGAAACAAATACTCAGACATCTCCAAATTTGACTACTACTGCATCTGCAAATGATGCAGTGTTTTCAGAAATTAGCCGAAAAGAGGTGCTAAGTATACTTAAATGACGCCGTCATTCATTAGTAGCTACACTTATGCAGCCTATTCAAAATACTGTCAGTGGTTGGCTAGGTGTTGAGTTCTGACCCTCTACAGCTGATTGGTCAAAAACAATAAAAGCTCGCGAGGCGTATCATGCTGGCATCATGGATCAACTTCCATCAGTATGACCGTCCAATGAAGAAACATTCAAAAAAGCAGCCTAACTTTCCCTTGTAAAAAAACCAAATCTCCTCATAATCGAGGGGATTTTTTAGGGCTCCTTTGCAAAGGAGCTGTCACGAAGTGACTGAGGATTTTTTATTTTTCACTTGGTTCTATCTATGCTCAAAACCTCATTCACCCTCATCGCCAAGCGAGACCTCACACACGACGTCTACGAGCTCACCTATAGCTGTCCAGACCTCGTGAGAGAGCCACCACAACCATGACAGTACGTGATGTTCCAGCTTGCTCCAGGCCTCAATAGATCCTATTCTCTTGCTTCTTTCTCTGTAGATACATTCACGCTCGTGATCAAGAAGATTACCGAAGGGAAAGGCAGCTCGATCATCTGTGATGCGGAGATCGGTCAGGTATTTTCTGGCATGCTCCCACTCGGACACTTCGTCCTCATGGATACCCCAGTATCGAAGTGCTTCATCGGTACTGGTACAGGATTTGCTCCACTCTATTGTCAGATGCTCGAGTGTAGAGGACTACTCTCGAGAGTAGCATTTGTCTTCGGCGTTCGAGAGTTGCATGATGTATTTCATGCGGATGAGATCCGAGAACTCGCTCTCGCCATACCCGAGTTCGAGTATATTCCCTATCTCTCTCGTGAAGAACGTCCATGATTTGCTCATGGCTACGTCATCGATTGGATCACGCCTACCAATATCGCGGATTATAGAGAGTTCTATATCTGTGGATCACCTGCTATGGTGCGGTGAGCACGAGAAAAACTCGAGGCACTGGGTGTCGAGAGTGAGAGGGTATTCTGGGAGCAGTTTTAGGGGATTTCTGGTAGGAGCGAACGAGA
This sequence comes from Candidatus Altimarinota bacterium, assembly GCA_043780775.1. GTDB lineage: Bacteria > Patescibacteriota > Gracilibacteria > BD1-5 > UBA2023 > JABFSX01. The sequence goes on from JAYWCE010000118.1 coordinate 1,363, forward strand.
GTCTCTATATTGTGATGACTCAATCAGGGCTCACTTGCGGGCCTCTTTTTTGTGGTTATGATATTCAAGTAGAAATAGTTGGAAAAAGAGTGGAAAATCCATACAATCGCATCTATGCAATCTATACAAACATATCTAGCGGGGATACAATCAGTACTCAAATCGAACGAGGCAACCGAACATAGTTACCGACCAGTACTCAAGGATCTCTTTGAATCAATTTTTGATTACACCATAATCAATGAGCCTAGACGCAGTGAACACGGAGCCCCTGATTTTATATTCAAAGATGGATTCATTCCCGTTGCTTGGTGAGAGCATAAGGATCTAAAAGTATCTCTTGATAAAATTGAGAAATGAGAACAATTGAGTCGATACTTTGGTTATACCAAACTTTTTCTCACGAATTGACTTGAATTTCGTTTTTATAAAAATGGGTATCGTTATGGTGAACCAATAATACTCTGAGTGCTTGAATGAGGCTATATACAACCACAATCAGAGAATTTTGATCTCTTTGTTCGGACCTTTACGGATTTTATCATAACTGATCGTGGAGAAAATATACGCTCTGCCTCACATCTTGCTCAGATCATGTGATGAAGATGACAACGCATACGAGATACCGTTGCCACCATGCTGGCTCATACAGAGGGTGATCCTACCAAATTCGAGAATCTACAACGCATCAAAAATATCTTCACAAGTCTATTGATTAATGATCTGGATAACAAAAAATTTGCTGATATCTATGCTCAAACACTTATATATGGACTCTTTGTAGCGAGATATCACGATAGCACTCCTGAGAATTTTTCGCGACAAGAGGCCCGAGATCTTCTCTCGCTGACGAATCCACTTCTGAGAGATTTCTTTGATCATGTTACTGGAACAGGATTCGAGTCTTCACTTGCCCATATCGTGGATGAGATGTGTGAGATATTTGGCAACACCAACATATCCCATATGATGCACTGACTCTATCAGAAAGCTGATATAGCAACACATGATCCCGTGATCCACTTCTATGAGGACTTCCTGAAGGAATATGATCCTGCACTACGGATGGAACGCGGAGTGTTCTATACACCGGCTCCTGTCGTGAGATTCATTGTCAGATCAGTTGATGATGTCCTCAAGAAGCATTTTCATCTCTCAAAATGACTCGCTGATACTAGCGAAATACCCTATAAAAGACTCCTAAAAATCGATAATAAGTGAAAGGAAATCTGGGATACCAAAAATATACATAGAGTACAAATACTTGATCCTGCTACTGGGACAGGGACATTCTTGAACGAGATCATCCACTATATCTATTCCAAAATGAGTGGTCAAGCAGGTATGTGGGGCTCATATGTTGAAAATGGACTCTTACCACGACTCCATGGATTCGAACTCATGATGGCATCATATACAATAGCTCATATGAAGCTCTGACTCACTCTTGCAGAAACTGGTATCACAAATCTCAAAGAACCATTCCAAATATATCTCACGAATTCTCTAGAAGAAGCAAAAACAAATGAAGAAGTACAACAAAATATATTCAATATTGGACTTGTTCATAGTATCACAGAAGAGGCAATCAGGGCTGATGAAGTAAAAAGAAATAAACCGATCATGGTCGTCATCGGCAATCCGCCATATAGTGGCATCTCGACCAATACTGGCAAGTGGATCACAGACAAGATCGAGGACTACAAGTATATCGA
>JAYWCE010000119.1:0-8526 GCA_043780775.1 Candidatus Altimarinota bacterium
CAAGGCAAGACGAGTCTGGATGAGCTATTTAAGGTAATAGAATAAATAATAATCCCCACTTTCGTAGGGGATTAGGTTTTCTCATAGATACCTGGATTGCTTCATTATTCGCAATAACGAATCACTATTTCATGCGACTCTCGAGGAATGATCGGAATCCAGCAATATTACCAAAGAGTGACATATCGATCTTGATCCCATCGAGATAGGTCGTCGGAGTACCAGAGACTCCCTTCGAGTCACCGAGAGCTATATCTGATTCGACTTGTTTCTCGTAGGCTGAGGCTGCGAGACAACTTGTGAACTTGTTTTCATCGAGACCCTTCTCTTTGGCGAGTGCGATGCGATCAGTATCGGTGGTTGTCTTGCCTGCTTTGGATTTTTCCATTGCGTAGAGTCCCTTTTTGTAGTCCATATACTTGCCCTGCTCAGCACTACAGAGAGCGGCGATCGCGTCCCTTTTTGCGTTCTTGTGCATGGCGAGTGGGAACTGGCGATAGGTGATCGTGAGACGGCCACTCGCAGCATATTCCTCGAATATTGGCTGGATACTCTCGTTGTATGCGATACATGCCGGACACTGGAAGTCGGCGAATATCTCGACCTGAGTCTTGCCTGAACCATAGGTAGGAGTTGCGACGGTACGAACCTCGGTGCCTGTAGCGGTAGGAGTTCCTGGAGTATTCGACACAGGTGTACATGATATGAGGACGAGGAGTGAGGCAATGATAGGGAAGATGAGTTTCATGGTTCAAATAGAGTGAAGAAAATAAAATGAAATTTTAGTTTTGTGAATGGAATACAAAACTAAGAGACAAAGCCTCATAGTTGGTGATTTTCAGGATCGGGAACGGCTACAACAGTATAAAAAAATGAGCCGATTTTGCAATTCTTTTTGCATTTTTGGTGAGTATTTGATACAATAACTCTATGTTGAAAATGAGGCTCATACTCGGGACTCTCTTGCTCATTCTGATGCCGTTTTCATCGTATGCAGAGGAGCCTGGCATCATCGGTTCCAATTTTGGTCTCGACTTCTACTCTCGTATCGATGACGCTGGAAATGCTCTGGCTCAGGGTATCGTGCAGCGTCGTCTAAGTGAGAAGAGAACATATGGATCATTCGGGTGTGGTGCGAGTTGGATCGCAGGTATCTCTATCGATCAGAATAGTCTCGAAGCACTCGCCTCAGGGAATATTACTATACTCGTGCAGCTCGCTGGTATCAAAAATATCAACCTAACAACGACTTCTGAGAGTGGATTGAGGCAATGTCTCGTAGAGAAGTATACTGAGATACAGAGAGTAGCCTATCAGGATCAAGATGCTCTCGAAATTGTTGGAAATATTGGACTGTATATGGATGGGGATATAATCAATTCAGATTATGATATTATTGCGGATATTGCCCGAATCAATGCCATTATTTTTAAAGAAAAATATCCATATACAGGAACCAAAAATGCAAGTGCCAAGTCTCTAGCGAGTCTCCTGAGAGGTGACCCGATTGCTCCACTCTATCCACTTGTGAACAATGCTAGCAATACTCCCTCGAATCCTACAGGAGGCAGTGCTACTCCTACAACCTGAGTAACAGGTGTATCCCCATCTGGTAGCCCCACCACTTCTGCTACTAGCACTCTGCCATGGGCACTCGTATGTACGACTAGCTGAGGCCCTGCGTCGTCAGGTGATGGACTTTTTGGAGACGGATTCTTCGATGATATTGGATCTACACTCGCTGGAGGAGTGAATTCTCCAGGACGTCTCGCATACATGCCACCATCTGGTACTACACCATCTCCGAATAGTGCTATATCATCACCACTCGATGGAGCATTTGGATTGAGTGAAAAATGAGACTTTTATCACAAACCAGCATGTGATGCTATATTCTGTATCACGGTCAATATGCGATGAGGGAGCCAAAATCTCCTCGGAGGCTTTGCGAATACATCGATTGAGTCACTCCTCGAACAACACTCCAAGATGATGGATCCGATATCCTGGTCTGATCTCTGAGCACAGAAGATGACAAATAATTCGTATCAGCTCCCATGGCTCAATGTCAAGTTCAAAGACAAAATCGCCTGAGCTCGAATATATATGACTGAGTCTCCACAGCCGATAAAGAATCTCGAAACAGAAGATACACAGATGAGCAAAGATGCTGTATTCGATGCAGCATTCCGATGTGCTATGAACGAGGCGGGACTCCCAGGAGATCCTATATTAGCAAATGGTTTTATTGGAGCAGGATTCGTACTTCGTAACTGACAGACGACAGGAAATGTAGTGAGAACCACTATACCTCTATGACCCAAGGAGATGGATTCACTTGCTGGATGTTATAAAATCCGTATGGAAACAGGTAAAAAAGAAGGATATAAAGGACTCTCCAATGACCTCAGTGAGTTTCAGGCATTTACGAGTTCTATGATGAATATCATTCTCCAGATTCTTGAAACTGATCGAAAACTGGATAGATTACCCACCAAATAATTATGTACCAAAAAATCTTCATCACATCACTGGTATTCTCTCTTTCGCTCGTATCTTCGGCTCAGATTTTTGCGGGTGGGAGTTGCCAGATCGAAAATGGTCCGATCCCAGAACTGGCTCAATATACTCGTACGGTCGATGCTCGTATTGATACACTCATCGCTGAATCTCGTAGATCCTGATCCTGTGGAATCATACGAGGCTGAGCATCAGTGAACGTAGAGAAGACTAGCGAGACGATCGATAGTGCATTTCTCGAGATCCCAATTTTTGATAATACATTCCTCGACTTCCTCTATAATATCCGGGTCGCGATCAATGGTGACACTCGGGCTCCAGTCCTCCGAGATGGGACTATATTCTACTCCATAGAGCAGAGGATCACTCGTGCTATCGCCAATGTGGCCAATACCTGTACTCTCGATTGAGTGGTGAGATCAGGATTCCAGTCGCTCCTCCAGGAGAATCAGACTCTCGAGAATATCTACAAGCAAGCGGCCCTCGGTACTCCAACATACAACTATACGGGACTCTCATCGATCAATCTGGTGGTTGCGGATGCCATCAATCTAGCATATATCCCAACAAAAACAGAATCCTGTAAAGACCAAAATGGTACTGCGGATCCGATTGCTAAGATTCAAAAATCGATTGAATCGATCGGAGCAAAGAGTGAGTCTGTACTGGTAGATTGGCAAAAGGCAATTGCTCTTTTCCAGTGAGGTGGAGGGAGAATGACAGTATCAGAATATAATACTACACAACGCAAACTCCTCCAGACAGAACTCTCTCGTCAAGGATATTCTCCTCGTATGAGTAGTGCTCTTTTGGGTAATTTCGACTGTATAAAAGCAAAATCCAATTGATCTGATTCTGCTGAATCAATCACACAGACTGAGAAAATCTGCCTAATAAATCCAATTCTTGGTATTGATGCTATTATGCTTCCATGGCGTCAGAGGGTCGATATTTCGACGACGACCGACGAGAGAGTATATCGAGTCAATGAGCTCTCGAGAGAAGAACAGATAAAACTATCTATCGTTAAAATGGATAGCCAACTAAAGGCCCAAAAACCATCCGCTATAGATATCAAAAATTCCCTCATGCTCAATCTGATCGATCTCCATCTCTCCCTCCTCTTCACAGCTGAGGCAGTAGAGAAGCGAATCCCGATAATGTATGCGAATTGTATGCGAGCTCAGCCGAGTGTAGCATGTCCGAGGCCGTAAGTCCCTCCTAGAATACTCCCTCTGCTATATCAGCTCCAGCAGCTCACTCGAGTCGGCAGACAGTAGTCCAGATACCTGTATAAAGTGTGGCGAGGGTTTCTGATATATGGGTTCTCATAGCAGGTTCATTGGCTCGATTGTAGTGCCATCCTTTCGAGAATATGAGAGTGAGATTTTTGTCATTTTGCTCGAATCGGGCCATCTTGAGATCGAGGACGAGTGTTGATTTTGTTTTCTTGATCTCTTCGAGGAGACGAATATAGTTAAAATCTGAACTGGAAGTTTCCACTTTCTCTTCTTTTTTATTTTTTCCCTCTGTTTCATTTTGTCATCCTGAGATACGAAGGATCTGTTCAGATTTCTCTGCTTCTTTTTGTACCTGTCATCCTGAACTTGTTTCAGAATCTTCTATTTTTTTTTGTTTTCCTGTTTCTTTTTTTCTGTCATCCCGAGTACTCGGGATCCCTTCGATTTCAGGATTTTGTATCTTTTTATTTTCATCTTTTTTCCCGAGTTCCTTATTTTCATCTTTTGTTTCACTCCTCTTTCCTCGTGCTACTGCTCGCAGTAGAGTTATCTCGATGAGGAGCCAACCATCTGGAATTATCTTGATCCGCGTGTATGCAGACTCGAATATGGCGAATATATCACTATATTCTGCGAAGTTTGTAGTACTATTTTTCCCGAGAAAACTCCGCATCATAGCGTCCCGCAGTCCATACATGATCTGATCAAATAGTCATCGTACCTCAGCATGACGAGTACGGAGTGTATCGAGAATTTGGGTCATTTTCTCTCGATCGCATACCACGATCGCCGAGATGATCTCCTCGATGAGCGAGTCCTCGATGAGTGAGAGGGTAGAGCGGACATACTCGGTTGATATCTCACTATTGACTGTATTCTGCTCAGTCAGAGTCAGAGCATCACGCAGAGCACCACGAGCGGCTCGAGCGATGATACTCAGTGCCTCAGTATCCGCCTTGATCCCTTCTTGTCCACACACATATTCCAGACGTTTCACGATATCAGCTTCGGATATCTTTTTGAAGTCGAATCGGAGAGAGCGAGAGCGGATCGTCTCAGGCACCTTGTCGATCTCCGTAGTAGCAAGGATGAATTTCACATGTTTGGGTGGCTCTTCGAGAGTTTTGAGTAGAGCGTTGAACGCTCCAGTCGAGAGCATATGTACCTCATCGATGATGTAGATCTTGTAGGCACCGATATTTGGCTCGAATCGGGCTTTCTCGATCAGATCTCTGACATTCTCTACTCCATTGTTCGATGCTCCATCGATCTCGATACAATCGAGCATATTCCCCTCATCGAATGCGACACAATGAGCACAGATATGGCAAGGATTCCCGTTTTGCAGATTGAGACAATTGACTCCCTTCGCGAGGATACGAGCGGTTGTCGTCTTGCCCGTTCCACGAGAACCCGTCAGGATATAGGCGTGACCCACACGACCCTGGATGAGTGAGGTACGGAGTACGGTCGAGATGGCATCCTGTCCGATGACAGAGTCCCAGTCTCGGGGTCGATAATCTTGGTAGAGGGACATAGTATTGGTAAAAAAGAAGTGCCAATACTATATGAAAAAGTGAGTAAAAAACAATCAAAAAATCCTACCGAGATAGTAGAATTTTTATGATGGGACTTTTCAATATTTGGAATTTCGCAGAAAACAAGAAATTCCACTATTCATGTTCTCCTGCTTCCTCTACTGCCTCATCGAGGAACTGGTTCACAAATCCTCGCATCAAAATCATGATTCCCATCCCAATTAACAAAGAGGTAATTGCACTCAGATTCGAGTTATTGGGGAAGAGATAGTGATCGGCGAGATTCCAGATACCACGCCAGAAGAGGATGATTGCCGCACCCATGAGGAATGCTTCGAATCGCTTTCTCCAGAGTTCTGCCCTGGTGGCCTTATGATGAAAAAAATGAAAGAGAGACATATTTGTATTATTTATACCTATACTATATCAGATAAAATATTTTTTTGCAAAAAATACTCTATAAATATCTTAGAGATTCTCACCTCTTACAGGAGCTTTCCAATTTGGAATCTGCATACCGAGAGTTAACCCTCTGCTAGCTAATACTTCTTTTATATCATTAGTACTCTTTCTTCCAAGATTAGGTATTTTTAATACTTTTTCTTCTGTACATTGTACTAGTTGACCGATATATTGTATATTTTCTGCTACGAGACAATTTTTCGTTCTAGCTTATAGTCCCGAGCTTCGAATATCAAGCGAAAGGATTAGATCTGTATTATTGTTTCATATTTCTGGTCGAATGAAATCTTTGACTTCCGATTCTGTTTTAGGGTATCAAGCTGATAATAGTAGTGTGATTACAGCTTGAATAGTTTCTCATAATTTTATACTTTCTGCCTCTTTGGTCTGCTTGGCTTTCTGTATTTGCTCTGCCTGTGCTATAATTTTTCCCTGATCTTCGATTGTGAGAGTACTCAATTGATGACTGAGCTCATCTATAGTTAGAACTTCCCCACTAGGAGCACGATTCATACAGTTGTATTAAAATATAATAATACATTTTTATATTAATAAGTCAAAATATAATTCTGAAAATATTGAAATATTCGATATTTTCCCTATAATCCATTCCTACTATACAAATAATATTCTCACATCTCACTACTATGATCGATATCAAAATTCTCAGAACCAATCAAGAACTCGTCAAAAAAGCTCTCCACGACAAAGTCACCAAGTGAGTCGATCTCGATCATGTGATTGCTCTCGATGCACTTCGTATCTCCCTCGGACAGGAGCTCGATATCCTGCGTATGCGCCGCAACGATATCTCATCTCAGATGGGCAAGTGAAAACCTGAGCCACATATCCTCGCCGAGGCGAGGGAGATCAAGGAGAAAATCCAGTCTCTCGAACCAGAGTTCGAGGCAGCAGAGACAGAGTTCTACGAGCTCTACAAGAAAATCCCAAATATCCCAACCGCAGATACTCCAGTCGGACTCACCGAGGATGACAATGTGATCGTGAAACAATGGGGAACAATCCGCGAATTTGACTTCCCGATTCGCAATCACGCCGAGATCGCCGCTGTCCGAGGCTGGATCGACAAAGAGCGAGCGGCTAATGTCGCGGGTTCACGATTTGCCTACCTGATGGGAGACATCGTCAGGCTTCAATTTGCCCTGATCCAGTGGGTGATGGATACAGTCGGGGATAGCTCAGTATTGGATAAAATAATCACGGAACACGGGCTCAAGGTGTCGAACAAGCCGTTCATGCCTGTTCTGCCTCCATATATGATCAAGACTGCTCCATACGATGCGATGGATCGTCTCGAACCGCGAGAAGACCGCTACAAGATCGAGGGTCAGGATCTCTGGCTCCAGGGCTCTGCGGAGCATGTCCTCGGTTCTATGCACGCAGGTGAGATATTCGCGGAAGTGGATATGCCAGTTCGCTATCTCGGATATGCGACGAGTTTTCGCGGGGAAGCTGGGACATACGGCAAGGATATGGAGGGGATCATCCGTATGCACCAATTCGACAAGCTGGAGATGGAGTCGTTCTCGACTGCTGAGACCTCTCACGATGAGCATCTCCTCTTCGCTGGAATACAGGAGTATCTCATGCAACAGCTCGAGATCCCATATCAAAAATTACAAAAATGTACATTCGACATCGGAAAACCGAATGCGAAGTGATCAGATATCGAGGCGTGGCTCCCAGGACAACTCAGGTATCGTGAGACGCACACTGCCGACTATATGACGGACTATCAGTCTCGGAGACTGCAGACTCGTGTTCGCAGATCCAGTGGTGAGGTAGAATTGATTCACACGAACGATGCAACAGCATTCGCCTGCGGACGAGCACTCGTGGCTATCATGGAGAACTATCAGAATGCAGATTGTACCGTGACAGTTCCGAAGGTGTTGAGGAATTATATAGGAGGGAAAGAGTGGATTTAGTATTGATTAACTTTTTTATCAAATATGATACCCAATACTCTTGATGAGTGGATATTGGATATAGTAAACGAACTTATTGAAAAGAAATCAAATGAAAGTGATCGACATGATTTTAAAAGAAATTTTCCTGATGCTGAAAATCTTACAAAGACCTGTTGTGCTTTTGCAAATTCAAAGTGATGATTTGTGATTTTAGGAGTTTGACAAGAGAATTCTTCTTTTGAAATAGCAGGTATCCAAAATAATAGAGAGTTATCTCATACATTCGGACAAAAAATCAGAGCAAATCCAACTATATATTTTAGTTTGCCAAAAATAATTGAAATTCCTGAAACTGAAAATATAATAGCAATCTTCGAAATTCCTATTAGCCCAGAAAGGCCACACATTCCTGATATCGCACCAGAAAAGCGTATTTTTCAAAAAAGAACAAATAAATGAAATGACTTCATGAGTTATGATGAGATTCGATTTTCATTCCAGGATTTTCAAGAACGAAGAGAGAAGATAAAGTTACTATATATTGAATTGATATCTAACCTTGATCGATTAAATCTAATGGTAGTGCATGAAAGCCGTAGATGAAATGAGGCCCCATTTGTTACTCTGGACGATATGATTCTAAATGGACTATTAGTAGAATTGTATTCATCAATTTCGCATAATGAGATTTTAGTAAAGAATCTATTTCAGATCCGAACACAAATTAACTTTATGAATAATATGAGTAAAATATTTTTTTCAAAAATGGCCTTTCCGGCAACAGCTTTTCCGATAAATCAAACAGAGATTATCCAAAAACATAACATATTTATT
>JAYWCE010000120.1:0-8475 GCA_043780775.1 Candidatus Altimarinota bacterium
GTCCGATCGATCCTCCACTACAAAAGACCAAACAAAATCATCATCATTCCATCGGGGAGGAGAGACGACAAGAACTATGCCGTGAGTGACGAGTATCGACTCGCGATGCTCGATATTTTTGTGTGAGAGATTGCGGATTCTCATGTGATCGTCGATGATTATTTTCTGAAAAATTGGGAAGGGAATATGATCACCCGTGATGTCGATCTCTATACTCATGATCAATACGGTACTGATATCTGTCACATATTCGGGACGGATACGATGGAGTCGATGCTCAGTTGGGATAGTGAGCAATATGCTGCAAAAACCATACAGAAGTTGTTTGTGCCTCGTTCCCGTCATCGCGAAAAATGAAGCGATCCAGAAAAACAAAAAGAAATTCCTAATGATGACTGGATTGCTTCGTGCCTCGCAATGACGAAACAAGAAAATATTGAGAACTTTGAATTGTTTACCGAGGCCAATATTCCCGATATCTCATCAACCGAGATCCGCCGTATCATCCCAGAATACTCTACGATCCATGCCAGATTTGCAGAGGATCCTCGGTTCATCATCCCAGGACTCTCTGGTAAGATCTCTAAATATATCCTGAATGAGAAGTTGTATCTCATGAAGCCCGATAAAAAACCAAAAATCCTCGTCCATGTCTGTTGTGGCCCTGACGTGACCATGCCGATCATACAACTGCGAGATGACTATGATATCATCTGTTTCTGGTACGATCCGAATATCCAGCCAAAAAGTGAATACGACAAGCGATATGAGGCATTTGTCCGAATCTGTGAGATCGAAAATATTCCCTATATCAAGGGGGCGTACGATGTGGGTAATTTTTTCACTCGGATCAAGGGTGTCGAGCATACTCCAGAGCGAGGAGAAAAGTGTACCTATTGCTATGATATGCGGATGATGGTATCGGCGAAGCTCGCAAGCAGACTCAAAATCCCCATGTATACCTCGAGTCTCAATACGAGTCCCAAAAAAGATCTCGAAAAACTGTTCAAAATGTGACACAAATATGGTGAGAAATATGGAGTCGAGTTCCTCGATATTCCATTTCGCAAGCATGGCGGATTCGAGAAATCAGTCGAGTATACTCGTGAACATGATATCTACCGTCAGAACTACTGTGGCTGTATCTACTCTATCCGCGAGGGAGGAGATAGTGATATGAAGCGGAGAATAGTAGGATAGATCTATTATGAGATTTTGTCTCATTTTCTGTTTGCTTTTCATTTCATTTTTTCTATAATCCTACTCACCCTATAACTATCATTCCTATGACTGACCACTTCCAGAAATCTCTCGAAATGCACAAAAAATATCACTGAAAACTCCGCATGGAGGCCATCGTCCATATCGAGAATCGTGATGATCTCTCATGGGCGTATTCTCCAGGTGTGGCTGAGCCATGTCGTGAGATCGCAGCGGATCCTGAGAAGATGTATGACTACACGCTCAAGTCTCGTACTATAGCCGTCATCTCTGATGGCTCTGCGATCCTCGGACTCGGCAATCTCGGACACCGAGCCTCTATGCCCGTGATGGAAGGGAAGTGTGTATTGTTCAAAGAATTTGCTGGAGTCGACGCATTCCCGATCATCATCGGAACTCAGGATGTCGAAGAATTCATCCAGACGGTCAAAAATATTGCCGATGGATTCGGTGGGATCAATCTCGAGGATATCTCTGCACCGAGATGTTTCGAGATCGAGGAACGGCTCAAGGCTGAGCTCGATATCCCCGTGATGCATGATGATCAACATGGAACAGCTATAGTCGTACTCGCAGGACTCATCAATGCACTCAAGGTGACAGGAAAAAAGAAAGAAGATATCAAGGTAGTTCTCAATGGTGCGGGTGCCGCATGAGTCGCTATCTGCAAGCTCCTCCACCTCTATGGAGTACAATACTTCATCGCATGTGATACTAAGGGGATCATCCATAGTGGACGTGAGAATCTCGATATCTCGAAACAAAAGCTACTCGAATTCACCAACAAGGATAATATGACAGGTACCCTCGCAGATGCGATGGTCGGTGCCGATGTGTTCCTCGGAGTATCTGCCGCAGGTGCTCTCACGGAGGATATGGTACGGACTATGGCAAAGGATGCGATCATATTCGCTATGGCGAATCCTGTACCCGAGATTATGCCTGAGCTCGCCATCGCAGCCTGAGCTCGTATCGTCGGGACGGGTCGATCAGATTATCCTAACCAAGTTAATAATTCACTTGCATTCCCAGGTATATTCAAGTGAGTACTCAAATATGGTAAGAGACAGATCACTGACGCGATGAAAATCCGAGCTGCCGAGGCACTCGCGAGCTATGTCAAAAATCCTACTGCAGATATGATAATTCCTGGACCTTTTGACCCAGGAATTGCAGATGTGGTATGTGAGGCAATGAAGGATTAATGCAAAATCAATAATCCTCTCCCGAGTACTCGGGAGAGGATTATTGATTTTTAGTATTATAGCATTTCTTCCATGAATCACCTAGGGAGAATATATGTAGCCCCCTGAGTTAGTTTCGGAGTAGCTATGGGAAGACTTCCCATGAGAGCGAACTCCATATACTTCATCAATTCTTCCGCCTGGCTGAAATCGAGTGGTCGAGGTGTTGTTTTATCGATTATTTCCTCATTGCTTCATGGAACGAGTCAATTTTGATATATAAAAGATTCGAGTCAATCAGGACACATAAAATGTTGAGAAGACGTATGAGTTATAAGTAATTGAGTGATAATATGTGATAAACGTTAAACGAATTCGCTAGAATATTTTCTTTACTTTTCCAGAAATCTCTCACATCTTTGCGTATATGCATACGACAGATCGATCTAATAGAGGATCTAATTTATTATTAATAGCACGGCGAACTTTCTCCAATAATCATCTTGTGCGTGGAAAAATATTCGGAAATCTCATATCTCAAACTGGTACTTCGGCAGAAGTGGTTTTATTGGAAGATGACATATCATTTATGTTAGTTGAATAACTATAGTATATATTTTATATTATGCAAGTTTTTCTACAAAAAATCTATTTCTGATCGAGTGTATCAGTTATTTTGGACTTTGTATCATCTTTTCATATTCTCACTATTTCGAGTATCCCCAGTACACATATCATAATAAATCCATACATGTAGCCATGATGATCTTCCATAAAATCAGTTACTCGACTCCCAAAATTGACAATGAGAATGAGGAGCAAGAATATACTGACCATCAATGCTTTTCCATTCGCTCATGCCCAGTCTGAGAATGATGAATGATCCGTTCTGAGATACTTGGTCTGGAGTACGGCGAATCATCCTACTACTACAATCAGGAGCATCGTGAAGATGCTCGATTCTGGTACTCCATAGACCGTATCGCCTGGGAGCGCCTTGCCGAGTCACTTCTCGAGCATATCGAGGGCCGTGAATAGGATGATAAATAGTCCAACCCACTGGATACTCGGGTATTTGACGAGAAGATTGGCTATATATCATGATGCGACGACCATGAGGATGATCGAGAAGACGAGTCCGATGATCAGATTCACGATATTTCCGTGACTTGCTCCTGCCACGGCGAGGACATTGTCTAGGCTCATCACGACGTCGGCGATGATGATCGTCTGTATGGCAGTCCAGAATGTTGTCCCTCATTCTTTTCATTCCTCGTGGTGCTCATGAGCTCGGATCTCACGATAGAACTTCCATACTACATACAGGAGGAGGATTGCTCCGAGGAACTCGAGTCCTGGTATCTGCATCAGCCATACGACACCGAGGGAGAATATAATACGGAGGATTGTTGCACCAGCAACTCACCAAAATATTGCTTTCTTACGATCGGCTCACTTGAGCCTCTTCGTTGCCATACCGATGAGGATAGCGTTGTCACCACTCATCACGAGATCGATCATGATGATATTGAGAAGAGCAAATAGACCAGCAGAAGTTAGCAAGAGCGCAAAATCGGGAGCCAGGGATTCAAACATAGAATATGAGAGTTATGAATTATGAGTGCTATTGTATAGAAATATGAGAAAAATCAATCAGCTTTTTGACAGATGAGATAAAGAGTGATAGATTGATGAAAGATTAAATACTAATATTAAAAAATATGTCATTCGAGAAATTTGAACCAGCAGAGTACCGTTCACCAAATACATGAGAACAAGCTGATCCTACAAAGGTAAGATGACCAGAAGATAAAAATAAAACCCCAGAATCAACAGATAGGAATAAGACATTCTCTGATTTTATATGAGCGAGCAAATTTGTTCAGTGAAAACGAGACGCTGAGGCACATGCTAACTCAATAGATCATCCTACTCCAGCAGAAATCCTTGCTTGATTAGATTGAGCATTTGGTGGAAGTGCAGAGAAACCAAAGGATTCTTCTGAATGAGTGGCTCAAATTGCTGAATGAAATGCTTCACAACGAGAAAATCCTGTGAATGCATAATGAAATATCCCCATCTGAATGCAGATGGGGATATTTTTCTCACAAATCAGAACAGATCCTCTACGAGGATGACAAAATATCTATGGTATTCTCACACTATCGAGGATCTGGCTCGTCACACTATATGTTGTGACTCAGTTACTCATAGATTCATAGGAGAGTCCGATACGATGATCGAGGATCTCGTGAGCGAGAGTCTTCGTATCCTCGGGGAGTACGTAGTCACGACCTGCCATCACTGCCCGTACTCGGCCCGCCCTGATGAGTGCGAGTCCAGCACGAGTCGATGCACCGTAGGAGAGAACTGGGGTATCGATATTACCAAAAGTTATCCCATTGTTGTCATCTCCATGAGTCATTGGAGTTGGCGGTATCGCGAGCTTGCGAGTGGCTGAGATGATCTCTGAGACATAGCCATATATCTTCTCATCTACTCTCACGGATTTGGCTATATAGTCGATCATCTCGATGAGATCCTCTGTTTTGAGCTTGACCCCAGCTCCATCATTGTCTAGATCTCTCGCCTCGCCACACTCTACGAGGAATATTCTCTTCTCGTCTGACATCTCTGGATAACTGAGAACTATCTTCATCATGAATCGGTCGAGTTGAGCCTCAGGTAATGGATATGTCCCCTCGTGTTCGAGAGGATTCTGTGTGGCGAATACAACAAAAGGAGATGGGAGATCAAGAGTATGGTCTCCTATTGTTACTTTTTTCTCCTCCATAGCCTCGAGGAGGGCAGATTGTACCTTCGGCGGAGTACGGTTGATCTCATCGGCGAGGAGGATATGAGTGAAAATCGGTCACTTGCGGATCGTGAACTCTCACTTCTGTTGTCTGTATATCTCATTGCCCGTGAGATCTGATGGGAGCAGATCAGGTGTGAATGATACCCGACCCGTATCGAGCCCGAGTACCCTCGCGAAGGTTCTGATTGCCCGAGTCTTTCCGAGCCCAGGAACTCACTCTAGGAGAGCATGTCCACCTGCGAAAAATGTGATGATAAGCTTCTCGATGAGATCATCTTGTCCGATGATATCCCGCTGGATCTCGGACTTGATCAACTGGAGTGTATCGTGGATATGAGTGAGAGCTGGGTTCATAATTAATCTATTAATATATATACAATATCAAAATATGGTTTTTTTGCAAAAAAGAAAATAGTGTGATAGAGTAGGGAATATGTACACAATAGGAAATTATGCATTTTCGTGAATACGAACTCTTTTTGATATTGATCTAGAAAGATGAGGTACTTTTGCTCTCAAAAGTATGCCAACAGAATATACACAATATACACCATGAGTTATCTCACAAGAGCAACATAGAAAGACATATGCTATAAGACTTGGCGAACAAACGGCGGCTCTAAAGAAGATGAATGAATGATTGAATATGATTTTATGAGATCAGCCATCACTCAAACTCGATGCACCCGAGATATGACTCAAGATATCAGAGGCAAAGGTGGCACTTTCAGTAATAACCGAAAAAAAGAGAAATCTCATACAGAGGATAGCAGATAAGATATTCAAAAAGGCAGAAGAGAGATGAGGAATACTGCTCAATGAATCCAAAAAATCGCAATTCAAGCTCGGACTACAGGCTGCTATGGATGTAGAAAACATCTCAGAATCCCAGCGATACACGATCATCTGACACTATGCTCAGGGATTCCTCAGTGCGAGTCCGACTGAGCCCATAGGCGAGTCAAAATCGGATGCAGATCAGCCTAGTAAGAATAGAATAGACTCGACTCCGCAAGAATCACAAATAAGCGAGATGACTCCCCCGATTGCCCCAGTCGTGATGGACAATCCCGAAACACTCGGAAGGGAACTCCTGTCATCTGATTCTCAGGTTGCTGACAATATATGAGCTAATGAGTGAGAAATCAGTCTCTGAGCTGCTACTCAGGAGGTCCAAGTATACAATACACAGACTGCTGAGCTCAAAAGCGAGATAGATAATTATCGTACGGAGGCTGCTATCGCAATAGAAAATGAGCAAAAAGAAAGGCCACTAGAAAGACATGATATCCCAGGAGAACAATATAACTCTATATTATCAAGTGTGTCACTCTGAGATCCTGTGTTGATGGCGAACATCCCAGAATGAGAGACCCGCCGTGTGAACTGGGCAGATGAGAACGGAGCCACACAAGTACAATGTACACATCTTTCGGATGGTGATTTTGTATTATCTTTTCCTGACGGAGAGATGATCATCATAGACTCCAACTGAGATAGTAAAAAAGCGGGAAAAGAAATCGAATTCATCCAAGAGGTAGCAAAAACTCCCATAATTCGTCGTCTACTCAATATGGGAAATGACTCATTCTACCGATTTCGCGATAGAGTGGCGATGCGATATGATCCAGAGTGAAAAACCATAGAGAATCCAGAACTCCTCATCAAGCTCATGCTCGAGGCAATACTCCAGATTGCTATGGATGGAAAAGATACGCTGAATAGTGGAAACAATCAGATCTACAGTGGAGAGTTCCGTGATCCAACGACCTCACTCACTATCATTCAGTCACGTCTCTACGGTAGTGGGAATGAGAACAAACGAATCATATCTGAGGCACTGAGTAAGCAATGAATATTCGATATACAATCTCGAAAATTCAATATAGAAGGACTCATCGCTCGAATATAGTACAACCAGATTGCGAAATAGATATTTTTCCCTATAATCCGACTCAATACTACTTGACTCGGATTTTTTATGACTACTTTTCCAGAATTTTCTTTCACCCTCGATGCGACGGATGGTCTCGCTCGGGCAGGTACTATCACGACGCCACATGGAGTGGTACAGACCCCCATATTCATGCCGGTTGGGACTCGCTCGGCTGTGAAGTGAGCCACGATAGACCAAGTGTGCGAGATCGGCTCTGAGATCATGCTCGTGAATAACTACCATAGCTATCTCCGCCCTGGTTGTGATGTGGTCGAGGCACTCGGTGGACTGCATTCTTTCATGGATGTGAGTCTCCCAATACTGACTGATTCTGGAGGATTCCAGGTGTTCTCGCTCGGACTCGGGATGCAGACTGACTGAGGAGAGAAGCTTGCCAAAATCACCGAAGAGGGAGTCAATTTCCGCTCATATCTGGATGGATCCAAGCACTTCTTCTCCGCTGAGAATGTGATGGATATGCAGTGTGCACTGGGTGCTGATATCATCATGGCGTTCGACGAGTGTGCTCCAGGTGGCTCGACCCATGAGTATGCGAGACAGGCGATGGAGAGGACACATCGATGGGCCGTCAGATCTCAGGAACAGTGGTTGCAAAATGAAACTAAGAGAAAACTCGATGGCCGTCATCCACAGGCACTCTTCGCGATCATCCAGTGAGTCGTCTATGATGATCTGCGGGCCGAGTCATGCGAATTCATCAAAAATCTTGATACTCCAGGTATCGCCATAGGTGGACTCTCAGTAGGGGAATCCAAAGAAGATATGTACAGGATACTTGATGTCCTCGCCCCTATCCTACCAGTAGACAAGCCTCACTACCTCATGGGAGTTGGGACGCCTGAGGATCTCGTAGAGGGGATCGCTCGTGGGATCGATATGATGGATTGTGTCCTGCCGACGCGTATCGGTCGACATGGAGAGGCATTCAGTTCCTATGGGAATATCAAGATCGGAGGTGAGAAGTACAAGTTCTCCTCTGAAAAAATAAAAATGCTCCCAGGATATGAGACTCAAGTGTCGCGACGGTACTCACTCGGATATCTCCGTCATCTCATCAATGTAGGTGAGGCTACTGGAGGCGTCCTCCTCTCTCTCCACAATCTAGAATACCTGTTGCTCATAGCCAAAAAATCTCGTCAAGCTATACTTGAGGGGAAATTTGCAGATTTTAAAGCTGAGTTCTGGAGTGTATATCCGAAGAAGTAGGATTATTTTCTAATAAAAGACCATCTATAGTTTGCTTCACTGAATTAAGTAATTTTTGTGTGACCATAGCTGGATATATATATATATAT
>JAYWCE010000121.1:0-2996 GCA_043780775.1 Candidatus Altimarinota bacterium
CAATGTGGTCCTTTGCAGTGAAAATGTAGAACCGTCTCACAAAGAAATAACAAATAATAAATCCGATAGCATAAGTGAGTCCATACCAGGTTGGGGCTATATGGAGACCGTAAAATGAAATATCAAAAATGTACATGTGAATACAGAAGTTATACAATACAATAGTTTTTTGCTTTTGTGAAGGGATTTTTTTTGATTTTTACCCCCGTGTGAATATAGTGTGAGCCAATCATATATATTTTTCATGAAAGGCAAAATATTTCTCGCTCTCCTCGTCTCTATCATTACTATTGGTTCATTATGGGCCGTGAATAATCCGTCGTTTCGACTCAAGGGGATTTTTTTCCTCCAAAATGGCTGGAGTGGCGTAGGCGGGAGCTCGTTTCTTGGTGGTTGATATCCTGGAAAAGTCAATTTCAATGTTTGAAGTTGAGAAATACTCTCTGATGGTACCCTATCAGGGAGTTTTTGGATGGGTAATGTGTGATGGGTTAGTTTTTCTCATGGTATCGTAGGGTCTGGAGTCAAGATCAATTGTCCTACTACAGTATGGAATGATGCATCCCAACCATGTCCTGTGACAGGATCAGCATGGAGTCAAAACTCTGGTTGGATCGTATTTGGAATCGGTGAAGTGGGTACTGGATCTGGTGCATACTTTGATCCGAATACTGGCAATCTCGCTGGTTGGGGATGGAGCCGTTCTCTTGGTTGGGTACCTCTTTGGTCATGACTCTCATCATCTACTGTTCCTGACGTCACGACCACAACTGACCCACTCAATGGTGCTCCTATCAACTTCATCTCGAAGATAGCAATCGTCGGTAATATAGCAGGATCTCGCGTATACTCAGTTACGAATAACTCAGTTGTGAATCAAGATGTCGGATATAGCTACAAGACAATCAATCATGCAAATATCCTCAATATGCTCCGCAAGAATATCGCCCTCATGTCGAGAAATATCAACGAGAGTACTCTGGAAGATGTATCTTCTCCATTTGATTTTGTGATTCTCAAAAATCGAGACTTCCGTATCGAATTCAGTAGTATTGTTCCCTATATCACTGCAGGAAAGAGATCTATCATCGTGATCGGTGGAGACATCATCATCGATGAAGCAACTGTGAACGCATTCAATTGGACTGATCCTACTATCGCTCTCATTGCACTCAAGGATGCATCATGAAACGGATGAAATATTATCATCGGATCTAAAACAAGACGGATATATGCGTATATGTATGCAGAGGGAAGTGTGTATTCATGAGAAAAGCCAGGAGCTACTATCATAAAATATAGCGATGCTGGAGTCTGGAATATACCTCATGGGCAACTCTATATCCGTGGACTCGTAGCATCCAAGAATACTATCTGAGGGGCACAACAGAAGCCAACTCCTATATGTCCTACTCTAGCTCCTGACTGTAGTGTAGCAAGTGCCTATGCCTATGACTGGGACTACTTCCGTACGTATGATCCTACTGATACGACACAAGGGGCTCTCCCTGCAGAGAGGACAGCAGTACCTCGGCTCATACCCGCTGCTATGATCATCGAGTATGATGCTCATATTCTGACAGATCCTCCACTAGGATTCCGTGAGATGAAGTAGGCTCACTGGTCTGGCTCATCAGAAGATCCCAAACCAATACAACACCCAGATACATAGTAATCTATTAACTTTTCCATCATGCGAAAATCAGTCTCTCTCCTCTCTATTGTACTCATATTCCTCTCTATAGTTTCATCAGCATATGCCGTGACCTACCCCACTACTACACCAAGTGGTGAGACTACTGGATGAGTGTACAATACCTACTTCACCAATATGTTCACGACACCGTGTTCTAGTGGACAGGTGGTCGCAGGATTCACCTCTACTGGTATACTCCTCTGTACTATACCAGTAGTATCAGTATGTACTCCTGGAGGGACGGGGATAGAGAATACGTGTTATGGTTCTGGTGCTCTCCAGTCCAACACCGATGGAGCCTCTAATACTGCTAATGGATTCCAATCCCTGTCTAATAATACAGTCGGATCAGAAAATACTAGTTACGGGGCCTATGCTCTCTATAGTAATACAAGCGGACGATATAATACTGCCAATGGCTACACCGCCCTCTATAGTAATATTGATGGACAGCAAAATACTGCCAATGGGAACTCTGCCTTATACCGCAATACGAGTTGAATTAATAATACTGCAAATGGAATGGCTGCACTTTTCGACAATACCATATGATATGGGAACACCGCGAATGGAGCAAGTGCCCTTTGAGAGAATACTATTGGAAATTTTAATACAGCAAACTGATACAATGCTCTCGCATCTAATACAGGAGACAACAACACCGCGAATGGAAGATATTCTCTCATATTGAACAGGGGTAATAATAATACTGCTGATGGATCTATGGCGGGATTTGCAGTTTTTCCAAATTGGCTAGATGGATCCGATAATACATTTCTCTGATCCAATACAACCTATACGAATAATTCTATCTCAAATGCCACTGCGGTTGGAGCTAATACTGTACTCTCTCAATCCAACACTATTATCCTTGGTAGTGGAGCAAATATCGGTATCGGTACCTCTACTCCAGGAGCCAAGCTCGAAGTAGCATGACAAATCAAGATCACTGGAGGAGGAGTTGCTTCTGGTAGTGTCCTCACGAGTGATGCTACAGGTCTCGCGAGTTGGTCTGCGATTGCTCCTCTTCCAACTACTCCAGCTCTCGTATCTGCTCTCTCTGGATCATTCTGGTCACTCACCGGCAATACTATCGGTGCAAGCAACTATATAGGCTCTACGAATGCTCAGGATCTCGTATTCAAAAGAAACAACATCGAGGGTATGCGTCTCTCTGGAGCAAGTGGCAATCTCGTGACTACAGCAGATGCAAGTGTCAATGGTATAACTGTAGGACGAGGAGGAGGGAATATTGCTACTAATACTGCCAATGGAGTGAGTGCTCTCCAGCTCAACACCA
>JAYWCE010000122.1:0-2993 GCA_043780775.1 Candidatus Altimarinota bacterium
GTAGAGCTCGTACTCGGGAGTGAGTCTATTGATAACAACGAGAAGCAATATTGGTTCGATATCCTCCCATCGATGACTGATGAACAGGTAGATCGACTCTTCAATATACTCATGACAGAACGGCATCAGCTCGAAGAGCTCAATCTCAAATATCAAGAAGAGATCAAAACTCTCAATGAAAAACACCTCATCGAATGGCAGTCACTCCAGTCACAGAAAGCCAAACAACAGGTACAACAAGCAGAAAAATCTGACACCTCCAAGTCTGATGCCGTAGATACTCTCGGTCTCCTTGGTAATCTTTAGTATTTTCCCTCTATGATACAGGTCAACTCACTCCACTACAACCACCCGACGAGCACGAGAGTAACTCGGTCACATACGCTCACTCCACACGATGCGGTGACTCTTTTTTGCATTATCGATGGCGAGAGCGAGAGTACGGTGAGTATTCTCGAGGATCATATTCTCGAGAGCATTTCTCAGGCAGCATGGAACATACGAGAGACGAGTCAAGATTTTGGATATATTACGGAGCACTACAACAAATTTGTGACGAGTTTCCCAAAAGATGATATCTCCGATATACGCATCCTCCTGGGTATACTACAAGGCGAAGATCTCACTCTCTCAACTGTATGAGGGACACATGGAGTATTTATCGAAACGAGCGGCGATCTCATCGATATCACGGTCCATGAGAATAAGTCATATGAGTTCCACTCTATCACGACCGGTAAGATACCGGTATGAGCGACCGTATACCTCACGAATGATGATATCGAGAATCTACTCGGTAAAGATGTCCTCGGTGAGCTATCAGGAATGACGCCAGATATCTGGAGTGATACGAGCAAACGTATCCTCGAGCGAGAGATAGCGAGCAATCTCCACATCATCCGCCTCTCTCGTAGAGTCTATGAGGCTCCATCTCTCGAATTCACACGAGGCAAAAAGAAACAATCAGATATACTCCGTGATCGAGGAGTTGTACTCGTAGAGTACATCAGGAGCAAGAAGATGTGGGAAAAAACCAAATGAATCATACAAAAATTCCCAACACTCGAAAACCGAAAATATCAGTACGTATTTCTGAGTGTTGGCATAGTAATGCTCTTTACGCTCGCATATTCTCTGATATCGACAGTCCTATCCGTACTCTCCAATAATACCTCAGATAGCAAAAATCTTCTGATACAAGCAAAGATACTCATTGATGATGGACAAAAACTCGCCTCGAATCCAACAGCGTTCAACACTAAGATCACAGAGGCCGAGAAGATACTGTTTGATCTAAGAAAAGAGCAAACACATATTTTCGATACACAGGAACTCCTAAGTCGGATTGCTTCGATGAAAAAAAAAGTCTACGATATCCAGGCAATAGATATGACGAATCTCACTTCTGTTATTCCATTCAATCCTACCGAGATCAACCCTATCTGAGTTATTGAAAAAGATAAAAAACTCATACTGATTGGAGAAGGATGATCTATTCTCAACTATGTAACAGGAGATAAGACCCTCAAGGTAATTCCCTACCCTGGTGGAGAACGAGTCAAGAGCTTTGATGCCGGAGAAGATGGATCTATCTATATACTCACAACTCAGAATCATATCCTCTCACCTCGTCGAGATGAGTTCGCCTATGTGAATGTGACTGGTCAGAACTCATGGGAAGACGCTCTCACTATCAAGACATTCAACGGGAATATATATCTCCTAGATACTACGAAGGAACAGATCCAGAGACACAAGCCAGGACTCAATGGCTTCTCACAGAAGGCAGGCCTCCTCGGCAAGTCCCAACCTGGAATATTCGATATGAGTATCGATGGTGGAGTCTACCTATATATGGAAGATGGTAAGATCCTTAGATATATTGGTGACAAAGATACTATCACATCCATTGCACTCAACAAGATTCCTGGAGAATGGGCCCTGGATACGACCAAAAATAGTACATTCATCACTCGGAGTTATCTCTCATATACTTATATCCTCAATGGGAATAGCATATGGATATTCCAGCCAGACTCCAAGAGGTTCCAAGATGTCAAATCATGGAACTATATCGGGCAATTCGAGCTCGGTACTGATGCAGTTGTGAAACATATCAGTGTGCCACGAGATGGTATGATCTATGTGACAACGAGTCAGTGAGTTTATGAGTTGAAGTTTGAGTTCGTAGATGGGAAGGTTATCTTCAAATAAAAAAATACCGTGTATCGAATACAAGCCATCATCCTCAGTATCACCAGAATCCGTGACAACCAGACACGCATTGTGATGATCAGTCGTGAGTATGGTAAGATCACCGGTTGGTGGAACAAGAAAAATATCACCGGAATAGACCTCTGAGATATCGTAGAAGTAATGATATCTCGAGATGGAAGCAAAAATACTATAAAAAATATGGAAATCCTGATACCGGGATGGAGTCGGAGCTGGAACTATATACGTATAGTCGCATTCCTTGAGATACTCCGCATCGTGAACAAGATGAGTGTCGAAGGTGCTGAGTGTCGATCTCTCTATATAGATACTGCTGGTTTCATAGAATATGGACGACATCAAGACATGACCATTGGGCATCATGCAGTATTCCAGATGCGTATACTGAAGTCACTCGGCTCGATGGATAGGGCTATACTCTGAGATGATCCTATTCTCAGATATATCTATGATCATATATCTCATACCCCTCTCGAGCGAATACTCTCTACTTCCAATGTGAGAAAAGAGCACATAGAAAAGATCCAACAGGCCAATCTCCACTCCCTCTATATGCTCGAACGATAAATATATGATTCTTTTTCTCCTCATTTTCTTTTCTCTCGGGCTCATATTCGGGAGCTTTTCGACGGTACTCATCGAGAGATGGCAGAGTAGCAAATGAGGTATCATGATGGGACGGAGCGAGTGTCCTCGTTGTCATCATATACTCCAGACATGAGACCTCTTCCCTCTATTTTCATATATGTGGAGTCGAG
>JAYWCE010000123.1:0-2966 GCA_043780775.1 Candidatus Altimarinota bacterium
CTCTCGCTGTAGCTATTACTGCCTACATCACTCCTGGAGCATCTATAGATGGTTATCTCACGGCGATCGTCGTGGCAGTTGTACTCGCCATTATCAACAGTACTATCGGCCCACTTTTGAAGATCCTGACTCTCCCACTGAATATACTAACCCTAGGGCTCATATCCCTTATCATCAATGTGCTCATGGTACTCTTGGTCGCAAACATAGTTCCAGGATTCATTCTCGATGGATTCTGGACGGCCCTCATGTTCGCTGTGATCCTTGCTCTCGTGAATGTGGTTCTCAGTGGTGGCATCATAGAGAAGAGCTCTCGACGATAATGAGTTTTTTAGAATCTTCAGACTCTCGAGAGAGCCTGAAGATTTTTCTGTATCATGTAGATCCATTCTTGATTCCCCGCCTCTCCGATCAGAGAGGCTTTTTCTTTTTTGAGGATATGCATATTCTTTGTGACAAGCAAATTCTCGAATTCTTTCATGTTTGCTTCGACTATTTTTATATCTTTTGGGACTCCTATCTTTCATAAATGTTCTCGTCCGACCTCAAACTGTGGCTTGTAGAGAAGAATCATGATGGTATCAATACTAGAGAGAGTCAGTATGGCATCGATAATCATAGAGAGTGAGATGAATGAAACATCACACACGATAATATCATAGGGTTCGTGTTTCACTTTGGCGAAATCACGGATATCCGTTTGCTCATAGGAACTCATTCTGAGATCAGATCTGAGTGAACTATGGAGCTGGGCAGTGCCCACATCAACAGCGTCGATATGAGTCGATCAGTACTGGAGTAGCACTTGGGAAAATCCTCCTGTAGAAGAGCCAACATCGAGGCAGTTGGTTCCTGATATTTGCAATTCTCAATTCCCAATTTTCAATTGTTCTATGAATCCCGCGAGTTTCTCAGCACTCCGTGAAACCCACTCAACTCGTCTATCATGCGTGATCGTCACAATAGATGCATCGGTAACCTGAAATGATGCCTTATTACATAACCGAGAATTCACGGCAATCAGACCAGCAGTGATGAGCTGTTGGGCCTTGTTACGAGTAATTCCATGATGTGTAGCAAGATATATATCTAGTCGCATAGCCACTTTTTTATATATTCTTCTACTTTAGATCGTACCTCTGTAGCGAGTATTTTTTTCTCATCATCCGAGAGACTAGAGAGTACCCAATCGCTCACCTCATAGCGATCATCTCGTCCGATTCCGATCTTGATACGGGTGAATTCATTGCTGGCGAGTTTGGCGATGATATCTCGGAGTCAATTTTGTCCACCATGACTCCCCTCACTCCGGAATCTGACCTTTCCGAACTCCATATCGATATCGTCAGAGATGACGAGGATATCTGTTTTCGGGTCTATTTTATAAAAAGAAACCAGGGCTGAAATAGCCTCACCCGACAAATTCATAAAAGTCTGAGGCTTGATGCCGAGAACCTGCAGGCCAATGGATAGCTCGAAATCTAGAGATACTAATGATTTGAATTTTTTCTCTTCTTTCCAATCAGCAAAAAACATATCCACCATCATAAATCCGATATTGTGTCGGGTTTTTTGGTATTGTTTTCATGGATTGCCGAGACCGATAATGAGCTTCATGAGCTATAGAATATGCAAATTATCTCATTTGTAAAATAGAAATGTAGTAGCAAAATTTGCTTTTTTGTGGTGAAATATGGTAGAGTACTCGTGTTACTAATTTTATCATATGAAAAAATATATCTCGTTCCTCGTCCTCACGACTCTCATCGTCTCACAAACAGCATATGCTCAGAGTGGTGATATAGATAGTGAGATCTCTCAGATTAATGCAAGTATCTCAGGTGATGTGGATCTAGACTCAGCTCCAGTACCTATAGAGAACCCCAATATATTCACCCCATGGGAACTCATCCATCGCAGTGCGATGCTATCGGGATTCCAGTGGAGTGGTGAGATTGCCAACTTCATAACACCCAATATGTATATCGGAACTCCATTTGCAGATAGTCGGCAATATATCGGACAGTCCAATCCTCTCTCAGCATTTCTGGTGGAGGATGCCACTACCTATAGTGAATGTCTCAAAAATGAGTCATATCTCTCATATGGCCTCGGTGAACGTCTCGAAAAAACAGACATCCTCGAGCTCAAGGTTATCGCCAAAACCTGTGCGCAACAGTTCTATGGTACCTATTTCGACAGCAAACCCTATACGACTCGTGAAGAATATCTCATGATGCTCATGACGATGTTCGGTGAAGGTGTCTCAGTGGGTGGAGAGTTCACATATGATGGCAAATTCGTATCATCAGGACCTGGAGTTGAGAGTGGATTTGCCAATGTGCCGGCAAATGTATGGTACAGTCCATACCTCGCATTCGCAGATGAGATCGGGATACTCTCAACTGATGAGGCCAAGTGGCAAGTAGCTCGAGCTATCACGGACGTAGAAGCAATCGATATGCTTACACTCTATACAGCCTATCGTATGGGATATACGGGTGAGGCTATTCTCCAAAAAGGAATTATCCAGACTGAGAGCCTCAGGTATGAGTTTGGGTTTGTATCTGAGAATGAGGTAATTATAAAAG
Organism: Candidatus Altimarinota bacterium; assembly: GCA_043780775.1. Lineage (GTDB taxonomy): Bacteria > Patescibacteriota > Gracilibacteria > BD1-5 > UBA2023 > JABFSX01. The sequence goes on from JAYWCE010000123.1 coordinate 2,592, forward strand.
TAGGAACGGGAGGCAATACTCCTGTTGCATCTATAGTAGACGCAACAAACACATCCTACCTAGAGCCGATATATAGTAAGCCTGCCTTAACAAAAAATGACTCTTTTTCAGAAAGTTTAGATATTTTTACAAAGGAAAGGATTAAAGATGTATATGTATCAAAAATATATAAAGACTGAAATGATGTTATCATAGAATGATCATGATTTCTATCATTAAACCGTTGAGCAAAAATAGATGGTGACATTTGTATTATGCATAATAATCCAGAATTTTCAGAATCATATGGTAATACAAAAATTCTTCTAAAGGGCTATGTAAAATGTTTACCTAAACAATCTAACAATTACGTAATTTTGTGACTATACGATCCGA
>JAYWCE010000124.1:0-2954 GCA_043780775.1 Candidatus Altimarinota bacterium
ATTTTGATGGTATCGCTCTATGTGATGTTCCGCATCGTCGATGACAATATCAAAGCCAAAATTCTGAGCCACAATAGACTTATCATCAGCACCAAAATCACACGAAAACAATATATTCTCAAAAAAATCACCTCAAAATTCCTTTGTTACCCAATTTTTGGTAAGAATTTTATCACTATCTGGTCTCGAAGTGAGCAGCGAGATTATATGTCCATCCTTTTTTAGCTTTTGAATGACATCTTTCGCATTTTCATATATAGGAAAAGTATCATGATGAGTATAGTACTGCTGAAAAAATATTTCTTTTAGTTTGAGATCACCATTAAATGAATGTGTTTTGACATCATTAAATACCAAATTTGCAGAGTACTTTTGATTATATTCCTGAAACATCTCATCACGCCACACCTTCATGATTGTATCATCAATATCTATCGCAATATTGAGAACTTTTCTCTCATTTTTCATCCACCTCATCTCCTCCGTATTCCAGAGCTTCTTCTTCGTCTCCTTGCCATAGCTATTCACATTCTGTCCGAGGAGCGTCACTTCGCGAGTTCCATTTTGCACCACATCTCGGATCTCTCGGGCGATCTCGTCAGGATCACGAGATATCTCACGACCGCGAGTATAGGGAACGATGCAGAACGAGCAATAGTTGTCACACCCCGTCTGGATGATCACATTGGCACTGGCGGGATTCTCTTGGAGTTGGCGTACGGCGAGGTATTCATTGAACTTGGCATCGTTGCCGATATCCTCACTCGTGATCAGGGACAATATCTTGGTGAGGAATGATACCTCCTCAATACGAAATACAAAGTCGATGGACTGAGAGCGGAGAAAGAGCTCATCATCATAGTTCGAGAGTGCATCAGATGAATCAAGGAGAGCGATCTTCTCGGCATTTTTTCGCTTGTATTCCTCATCCATATTCCCCTCCTCATCCTTGAGATACCGCTTTGCGAGTCCAGACTTCCTCACCATACAACCTGTGATACCAAATAGTGGTTTTTTGCCAGTTGCATTGGTCTTGTGATATCTCTCGATCTCATGGATGAATCCAAAAACACGATCTTCCCCCTTCTGACGCACAGAACATGTATTGCAGATGACGATATCTGAGAGGACTGGATCGAGCACTTTACGCAGTCCTGCCGAGCGGAGGATCATATCGATCTTCTCACTATCTGCATAGTTCATCTGACAGCCAAATGTTTTGATATAGTAGTTTTTGAGCATTTTATTTGACAAATATTATTTAATGAGTATTTTGTATTTATATTTCTTAAAATTTATTTTATTTATGTCGATACTATCAAGTACTAGAATTCAGGATTTGGCCATCAGCCAGGCTAATTCTGTAGCAATTACAGATCCTAACTTAGCAAAAACTATTATGTGACGTGCTCAGAGAATTCTGGATAATCGTGGACCCGATTCCTAACAAGAAAACGTCAGAGAACTGGGGTGAATGTATTACCGTATTGGTAACATTTGAAATGTTGACTTGGGATCTTGAATAAATTTGAAAGGTATAAATTTTCCTGGATTAACCAGCCAAAATCCGCAACAATTAAAACCATTATCAGAAGCATTCTGAGAACTTCCTCTATCTCTGGCAAAAGAAAATCTTGGAAAGTAAATATACTCACTATCAATCACTTCCTCATTATCTCGTTGGAAGTGATTTTCATATCAGATCCACCGGAAATAGTTTTGCACCGAAGTGTAGGCCTGAGTGTAGCGAGAAAACGGTTTTTTGCAAATCGTGGTATGCACACACTATGTGAACAAGGCGTGAAGAAAACTCATACAAGATGATTGAAAAATAAAATGAGAGTCTTATAATATGCTCATCGAATTAGCCATACAAATACCAATAGCGTGAATAGGAAGCCAACACTTCGGAGTACAGATTTTATACATCTATAACACACATACAATATATGGTATCAGGAGAACAGTTCGTAGCCATAGATATCGGTAGCAACAAGATCAAGGCCATCATCGGTGAATGGAATGATCGCAAAGAGCTCCGTATCCTCGGAGTCGGAGTCTCAGACTCGCAAGGAATTCGTAAGGGGAATATCCTCGATATGGAGGCATTCAAGATGAATCTCGATAGTGCTCTCGGCGAAGCTGAGAAGATGACTGGAGAACAATTCTCTCATGTCTGTCTCGGTCTCTCTGGTATCCACATAGATATCGCGGGTCGTGGAGCGATCGTCCCTGTTGCAGGGATCGAGGTCACGGAGGAAGATGTCAATCGAGCACTCGATATGTCACAAAATGGGCTCGACACTATGAATCGTACTATTTTGAAGGTTGTCCCTGAGAGTTTTGGCCTCGATCTCGAGATCGGTATCAAGAATCCAGTCGGAATGAGTGGGAAAAAACTCGAAGTCAGATCCCATATTGTATCTATCGGATCCAATGTACTCGCCAATATCAAAAAAGGAGTCCTTGATGTCGGTGTCGAGATCATGGATATCTATCCGAATATCCTCGCCGTCGGTGAAGCAACCCTGACCAAGAGACAAAAAGAACTCGGAGTCGTCGTCGTCGATATGGGATCGAGCTCGACCAATATAGCCGTATACGAGGAATGAGCTCTTATCTATGCTGGAGTCCTCCCGATCGGTGGTGAGCATGTCACCTCAGATCTCGCTCTCGGACTCCGTATCTCGATCGATACAGCTGAACAGCTGAAGTTGCACTATGGTGATCTCACAGTCCGTGATAGCAAAGGCAAGGAGAATGATGAAGAGATCGATCTCTCGAAGCTATCGAATATGGAGACAATGAGTATTAGTCGCAACTTCATGAATGATATCATCCGAGCTCGATACGAAGAGATCCTCCATCATATCGTGATGGAACTCAAAAAAGTCGGAAGAGATGGTATGCTCCCAGAAGGGATCGTCATCACGGGTGGATCGGCAAAGATGCGA
>JAYWCE010000125.1:0-2943 GCA_043780775.1 Candidatus Altimarinota bacterium
TACTCGCGAGTGCTCCAGCTCGTTTGACGACTGTCTGAGGATCGACGACATTCATCGTTGAAATCGGAGTGATATAGTCTCCACGATAGGTGAATATGCTTTCATTCTGATCCAGTTTATTGTATTTGTATTCATTCATCCCAGCTTGGGACAGATTATTCCAGCCATGTGGGAATGCAGAACGGATGACATAGACAAACACGAATAAGAAAAAGAGAAGAGAAATAGTTACCTTCATTCCAGTGAGATCTTCGCTGTCTCGATCTGTATAAGTGACAAAAGCGAGTGATGCAAGCCCGATGAGGGCCAAGAATAGGAAGTAGACAAATACTCCGTACCATACAATCCCGAATGCACTGATAAGAAAAAGAAATCCATAGATAAGGAGCATCAGAAAAATATCTTGAGTACGAGCTCAATCCTCATCATTCGCTATAGTAAAATGAGCTAGAACAATAGATAGGAGTATCCCTCAGACGATACAAGCATATCCTACGAGGAGTGCATATTTTGGTACGAGTTGGATGATTCATGCTACCCACTCAAGACTACCGATAGATATAAGAGATGATATATAGCTACTACTCGTGGGTATAAAATAGTACAACAACATCGCACATATCCCTATGAATACGGAAGTCGGAAATATCCATGGAGTCCATTTCCGACTTCCGTACTGTCGACCTCGAACAAAGAGGAGAATGGCGGGGAAAAATGCCAAGAAAATATAGGTAATATCCGTGAATTCACCAGATTGGTTCTTCTGGAAGGTGAGATTTGCTGGGAGCTTGAGATAGTTATTGAGCCCACTCTCTTGTCCGAAATATCGAGAAAAATCTTCATTCTGTGATTTTCCATCACTGGTGATACTCGACGCTTGTTGTGCATTTCGCTTTGTTGTGTATTCCTCAGTTGAGTATATAGCTGAGTAGTTACTGAATCCAGCGTCACTATATCAACCGAGGAGACTATCGATTGTACCTCATTTTTGTTCACTCGTGAATGTGTGTGATTCGACTCCATTTTTCACGAACCAAGGTGTCAATGCAAGGGCAACACCGAGCACAAATACGATATTAGCCACGAGCCAAGTTCTGAATTTTTCGACTCATTGTTGCCAGATTCCGAGGGCGAGACTACCGATTCCTATAATACCACACATAATCGCTATGTTGCGAATGAGATCTATATTCTCAGTTGGCATCCATACATTCATCTTGGTCCAGAGACCAGCTCCAGTAAAAATCGAGAGAAATAGGAAAAAGAATCCAACAAATCCAAAAATCCCAAGCATGCGGTAGGTGATCAGTGCGAGACTGGCGATGATGAGCATCAGGGTGGTGAACTTGATAGAGAATGCGAGACCCACGATGAATCCAGAGAGAGCAATGAGAATATAGAATTTATTTTTTTCGAGCTTTTCTCGTAGAGTATACCACAGAACTCAGAATGCACTGACACTCACCATCATGAGGGCAGGGTCGAGTTTCATGTCTTTTGCCTGTTGGAATATCGTCATCGGCATCATATAGTAGATGCCAGCGAGGAGGAGAGGAAGTGAGATGAGATACTTGCGATCGCGAGTCTCGAGAACTACCGAGAGGATACTGGTGATGATGATCATCGAGAGGATGCCACCGAGCTGATTCACATAAAAAGCACTCGCAGCAATCTGATCCCAGAGAAATCCGCTCCCAGTGATGAGTTGCCAAGTATAGGTACCGGCTCACTCAAGAGCAGATCCAGTGATTGCCATAATACGAGGGAAGTTCATATACACACCGAGATCATCCCAGCCAATTGGCATCGGACGGATTGCATTGATCAGAGATACAGATACCAAGAAGCTCACGACGATAAAAGCAAACTCAGCCGTGAGGAGCCGAGGAGACACAAGACTCAATATAGAGTCACTATTCGTATCATGCTGATCGAATTCTACATATCTCATCTGTACATCTCGATAGGTAGCGATCCACCCTGGGATGCCCACTACGAGTAGAATGCCACAGACGATCAGGAGTCCTGTGAGTGTGAATATATGCAATACTCCGAGTATCAGGAGTCCAGTCGCGAAGAGAGCGAGACCGACAGATATCTCGGCACCGATACGGATGCGGAGGACTATATCATCCCAGCTTGGTATCCACTTGAGTATACTGTATCCGACAGTTCGCCAGAGGAATATGAGGAATATAGGATAGACAAGGAGTGAGATGATATGTCCGAATAGCACTATACTGGATGCTCATCCAGTGCTAAAAAATGGTGATCCAGTTGTTTTTTGTATCGCAGTATATGCGACAGTGACAATCAGGAGATGAAGGAGAGAAAATCCCGTAAGGTGCCAAAAGGAAAATCGTACCTTTCGCTCACTCCTCATCATAGAGATCACCTTGTAGATAAGATAGATGAAGCCGAGTCCAGCAAGATATCCGCCGTACCCAGTGGTAGCCTCGATGTGATCTATCTGACTGAAGCTCTTCGAATAGTAGGTCACTATAATATAGATGACCCAAGGGATGAATCCGAGTGATGCAAGGAGGAGTTGGAGCATAAGAAGAGAGCTTAGGGATTAGAATTTAGGAATTGGACTGGAGCTGACTTGGGAGCTAAGATCCAAAATCTCAGATCTAGGCTCTCGGTTTTACCTATTTTGTCGTATGATTTGCCAGGCATTGTGTAGGAGTATCCTATTACCGATACCAAATATAGTCAGATTCACGATCATTGCAACCAAAATGATCAAAAAAGCTCATCATCTGGTAGTATCCTGAAATCAAAAAAATCGAATAATCCCAAATGAAATCCCTGCTGAGAATCCTACGAGGAGAATATTCCGGGTAAATGGAATCCACTCAAAACCACTATTGTGGATATGAGTGGCCCGATAGGAGAGATACCAGAGCGGTATCCAAGAGAGTCCAACCGCGAGAGCGGAGC
>JAYWCE010000126.1:0-2938 GCA_043780775.1 Candidatus Altimarinota bacterium
TGGATCAATATAGATCAGTAGAACTCAATCTCGCTATCCTCGATGTCGCGAAGGTATTCCTGAAAAAATGAGGCAATCTCGTCCTGAAGGTATTCGTCGGTGAAGATGTCAATGACCTCATGTGACCTCTCAAAGAAAACTTTATCAAAGTAAACCGATTCAAGCCAAAGGCCTGTCGAGAACGGAGTTTCGAGGAATATTTTGTCTGTATGGGTAAAAAAGACTAGCTCATCTAATCTACCGATCTATAACCACTCGACGATATCAGCGATCTCATCTCTCGTTATTGTATGTCCAGCAGTATAGAATCTCAGAGTCGGCTCGAGTCCGATATCTCGGACGAATCCACTCGTCAACTCACTCGCAGCAACTGGCATGACTCGATCCTCGGTTCCATGTCCGATGAAGACTCTTTTGGTACAATACCTACTCTGATCTATACCCGATACATCAATCTCGGAGAGGAGACGCCCAGAGAGTGCGATGATCCCACAGATCAACTCAGGAGATCTCCAGAGTGTATAGTACGACATGATAGCTCACTGGCTGAATCCCATCAGATATATCTGCTCTGGGCTGATATCATATTGCTCTGTTACTTCTCTGATATATGCTACGATACTCTCATATCCGCTGTCAACATCAGCCGTCCTATACACGGGTGTACCAGTAGCAAAATCTACTGGAAACCAAGCATACCTCCCACCTCATAGATCAAACGATCATCTGAGTGAGAATATAGAATATTCCTCTGGGAAATCCGCCTCCAGAGCGAATAAATCAGCCTCATTGGATCATACACCATGGAGCATGATGATACATTTTGACTTTTCGGTTTTGACTGTTGGGATGCGAGAGAGTGAATTGGTCATAATAGTGCTAGTCAATCTGTGTGAATCTCTGTACCCTCTCTCACTGATACTCGACGATATCATGCCACATAGCGAGCGGTCGGGTGACGAACTCATATCCATAGATCCAATTCCCCTCTTGAGGGGTGGATTCCATCTGTATCTGTGAAGGAAGACGGGGTGGTGGTATCTCATAAAGAGGTCGATATATCACCATATCTTCCTGAATCTCTGAGTGTCGAGCGATACCGATCACCTCATAGGTATGATCCGTTCATCCTGAGGATTTATAGTGACGCCAGCGGGAATGTGGGAGGGGTTTTTTCATAAAAAATACTTACTTCTCCAACACGGCCTTGATCCTCCTCACTCCACTAGAACTCGATTCTTCTTTCACGATACGGAACCTACCCATATCTTGAGAGTTCTCGACATGAGGTCATCCACAGAGTTCCATAGAGTATACTACCTCATCCGCTCCCACCATAGAGTATACCTTTACGATATCTGGATATTTTTCCCAGAACGATCCCGATACTCCAGTTTCTTGGGCGATTTTTTTGTCCATGTTCGAGATCGTCACAGTGAGTCCAGACTCAATTGCTCGGTTCACATACGCCTCGACAGCCGCTATCTGCTCTGTGGTCATCTTCTCGTTGTGGGTGAAGTCGAAGCGAAGCCGCTCAGCCGTGATGTTGGATCCTGCCTGTGATACATGAGTACCGAGAACTTGTCTGAGTCCTGCGAGCATGAGGTGACACGCAGAGTGGAGTGCTGTAGTCTCAGGAGAGTTGTCACCGAGTCCTCAGATGAACTTGCCAGCTGAGGCAGTACGAGAGAGTTCTTGATGTTTCTCGAATGCAAGCTTGAATTCATCCATAAATATCTTTTCATTAAAAATTGCCTCATGCTTATCAAACTTTTCTTTAAGTAATTCTAGTGTCATTTCTGGAGGTAACCCATAGGTATCAAATAGATGAAAAACATCTTCTCATGAAAAAACACTTCATCTATTATAAATGGGTTCATTTGCTAACTCTACTCTTTTCAAGAAATCTGGATCTTTGGCATCTCCAGAAATCATTGGACCTGGTTTTCAGTAAATCTTATTAAATTCTTTTTTTACCATTTTCTCAAGTTCTTTAATGCCATCTTTTAAGGTTCTTGTAAACTTCCCTTCTTCAGTTGCGAGTTCAGTTCTGATTTTTTCAGCGTTCATTTTCACACTATCATAGATACTAGAAAATTGATCGATATACATACTTGCAATCACAGGCATAAACGTCTCTTCATATCCCATCTTGTATGCCTCACGGATCGCTCTACGGATGAGACGACGGAGGATATATCCCTGATCTACATTCTTCGGAGTGACACCATCTGCAATCATATGTGTCGCGGTACGCAGGTGATCTGCGATGATACGAGCTGACCGCTCGATATAGTTTCCCTCGCCTACGATTTCTTTTATTTTTTGCAAAACGGGAGCGAACGAATCTGTCTCGTAGACACTCGCATACTGGTTGAGTGTGACAGCACATCTCTCTATACCCATACCAGTATCTACACACTGTGCTGGGAGTGACTCGAGAGTATTCGCATCAACTCGATTGTACTGCATGAATACATTGTTCCAGATCTCCATCCAACTCGCTGGATCATTGCCAACATTGGATCCAGCTGGTGGCAGACCCGTACCCATCCAGTAGAATATCTCCGTATCAGGACCACATGGACCCGTCGGGCCCGCTGCCCACCAGTTATCCTCCGCTGGGAGATATGCGATACGATCTGTTGGCATTCATACATTTTTCCAGATTGTTGCAGATTCTTCGTCACGAGGAGCATTGGCATCTCACTCGAACACTGTCACAGAGATCATCTCAGGATCGAGAGCGAGCCACTCAGGACTCGTGAGAAATTCCCAACTCATTTCGATAGACTCCTTTTTGAAGTAATCTCCAAGAGACCAGTTCCCGAGCATCTCGAAAAATGTCAGATGCGTATTGTCACCGACATCGTCTATATCCCCTGTTCGTACACACTTCTGCACATCAGCAAGTCGCCGACCCGATGGATGTGGCTCT
>JAYWCE010000127.1:0-8172 GCA_043780775.1 Candidatus Altimarinota bacterium
AATACCTGAGGCTGTCATCGTCCGTGAATACGGAGAGGAGATCATCCGCGAACGAGCCCTCGACCGTGTGATGAATCATATCTATCCGAAGATCCTGAAGAAAGAAAACATCACCCCAGTAGCCGCTGGCAATATCACTGAGATTCATAGTACAGATCCGATCGAGCTCACTCTCGAAATCGAGGTATCCCCTGAAATCGAGGTGGATGAGGCAAAGCTCGACAAGATTCGAGTCAAACGAACTCCTGTAACGATCGAGGAGAAAGAGATCGATACTGAGATATCAGCTATCAAAACTCGATTCACTCATTTCCATGAGGCAGGATCACATAGCGAGGATGGGGCTGATACCTCTCACGAGAAAATAGAATCAGGAGATCGCGTCACGGTCACGGCTCAGGGATATGACAAAAAAGGTGGCGAAACTATAAAAGAGACATATGTACCGAGCTATCCTCTCATTATCGGATCAGCGTCATTTATCCCAGGATTCGAAGAGGAGCTCGTAGGCGCTCAGGTCGGAGATGAGGTCGGATTCGAGATCACATTCCCTACTGAGTACCATAGTGAGGAATTCCGGAGTCGTCAGGTCTACTTCGTAGCCAATATCGAAAAGGTCGAGAAACCTCATACTCCTGAGTTCACCCCTGAGTTCATCAAGGATCTCCGTGGAGTCGAGACAGATATGGCAGGATTCCGCGATATCATCCGCACTGAGATCACTACAAAAAAGGAGTCAGAGACTCGCAATACAGATGAGAATACACTCATGGAACAGATGCTCGCAGTGGCAACATTCGAGGTTGGACCGACTCTCCTCTCACAGGAGATCGATCAGATATATCGTGAGCACGCATCGAACCTCGAACAACAGGGCCTCGATATCAAGGGGTATCTCGAGCATGTTCGCAAATCTGAGACCGAGTACAAGGAGACAGTCGTAGCACCAGAGGCTCTTCGCCGAGTCAAGGCTGAGCTCCTCCTGCGTAAAATCAAAAAAATCAAGGGTACAGAGGCAACCGATGACGAGGTCAAAACTGAAGTCGACAAGGTCATCGCTCAATACGGCACACCTGAGGTCGTCGAGCGACTCAGAGCCAAGCTCGTCACTGGAGATGCCTATTATGAGGATATTAAGAACCGAGTCATCTATCGCAAGGTAGTAGATGGATTCTGGGCGTAGTCTCGGTGAGCTCCTTTGCAAAGGAGCTGTCCCGCCCCAAGTGGGACTGAGGATTTTGCTCCGTAAAACAATAATCCCTCTCAAATTTGAGAGGGATTATTGTTTTGTATTATTTCTTTCAAGAGTGGAAGAATGCTATTGCTGCCTTCTCAAACTCACGAGCATCGGGATCATTAGCTTTCGTCTTTTCCCACTCTGCATCTTTTTCAGCATCAGACAAACCTTTTATATCAATACCCGCGAACATTGAAACGGGCTTCTTATTAAGAAGACAGTCAACAAGATCAGATATTCTAACACAATCTGGTAAAAGTATTCATGTCGATAGGTAATCATCCTCATTTCATAGCTTTCAGGTTGAAATATCCATAAAAGGGGTACGCTTATTTGTTTTCTTTCTTAATGCCACTAATATATTTTGTTTTATTGTATTACGAAGCTCATCTGATATATTATTCCATGAGATATTTTCGGTTACATATAATCAAAACTCATCATTAGCACCAAAACGATCTGAAAGATGTTCATTACATATCTTTCTTACAACTGAACTATTCAGTTCAAATCAATCAGGGATATTTTTATCAGACATACATTAATAGTAAAAATATAAATTCAACACCGTTATTATAACTCTCTCTCATTTGTCAAATCTTTTTTCAACAAAATATATACTCGTCAATAGTTTCACGTTGTTTTCACTAGGTGAGATTTGAAAAATAGAGTTTTTTTCGTATAATCCGTCGGATTTTTGGGGTGTCATTGTACCATTTCCCCTCTATCTTACTATCAAACTACCCTACTAATATACTACCGATGTTTTCTTTTATCACTGATATATTCGCGAATGGCTCTGAGAAACGAGTCAAATCCTATCGTCGAGAGCTCGAACAAGTCAAGGCAATCGAGGTAGAATATGCAACTACGATCACGACCGTTGAACAAGTCCAGGCAAAGACACATGAGTTCCAATCACGTTTCTCTGACCTCGATATCTTGGATGCGACCGATCTGATCACAATCAAACAAAAACTCGAATCCACCAAGTATGAGGCATTTGCCCTACATCGTCGGGCCTGTGAGATCATCTATGGACAGGAGTTCGACCTCGGTAGCTGACATCAAGTCACATGGAATATGATCCCGTACGATGTCCAGATCATCGGTGCGATGACGCTCCATGGTGGCAATATTGCTGAGATGCGAACTGGTGAAGGTAAGACACTCGTAGCCACGATCGCCGCCTATCTCAATGCTCTCGTCGGGACGCCAGTACATATCGTCACCGTGAATGACTATCTCGCTCATCGTGATGCTCAGGAGATGGGGATCATCTATAATACACTCGGGCTCACCGTCGGAGTAGTGTCACATGGACAAGGATTCGAGGACAAGCGAGCCGCCTATGCATCAGATATCGTATATGCCACGAACAATGAGCTTGGATTCGACTATCTGCGTGACAATATGGCATCGAGTGTGACTCGTAGAGCGATGGGAATGAGATGGTTTGCCATCATCGATGAAGTGGATTCGATCCTCGTAGATGAGGCTCGTACACCACTCATCATCTCCGCTCCTGACGCAGAGGCGACGAACCAATATGCTAGATTCGCTGCTATGGCGCGATCACTCTTGAGCGAAACCCACTACAAGATTGATGAGAAACAAAAAACTGCCACCCTCACAGAGGATGGTATCGCGGAGATCGAAGAATATATCGGCATCGATAATATCTATGTGAGTCAGCACTTCAACGATCTCCATCATATCGAGAACGCACTGAAGGCATCAGCCGTATACAAGCGAGATGTCGACTACCTCATCCGCAATGATGAAGTGATGATCATCGATGAGCATACGGGACGAGTCCTCTCGGGACGCCGCTACTCAGACTGACTCCATCAGGCAATCGAGGCGAAGGAATGAGTCACTGTACAACAGGAGTCTCGTACACTCGCGTCAATCACATTCCAGAACTATTTCCGACTGTACCGCAAACTCTCAGGAATGACAGGAACGGCGAAGACCGAAGAAGAAGAATTCTACAAGATATACTCCCTCGAAGTCATCCAGATACCTACGAACAAGCCGATACGACGTATCGATCGTTGAGATCTCCTATTTCGCAGTGAGAAAGGCAAATTCGACTATATAGTGAGACTCATCGAGGCTCTCCACGACAAAGGACAACCTATCCTCGTGGGTACAGTATCGGTCGCCAAGAGTGAATATCTCTCAGATCTCCTCACAGCAAGCGGCGTCCCACACAATGTGTTGAATGCCAAACAAGACTCTAGAGAAGCGGAGATCATCGCTGCAGCAGGAGGATATGGGGCTATCACGATAGCAACCAATATGGCAGGTCGTGGAACAGATATCAAGATCGATGATCGAGTACGGACACTGACTGGAATAGTGCAACTCGATGGAGCAGCAGGCTCGCAAGAGTATGCTCTCGGTGGACTTTTTGTCATCGGTACAGAGAAACATGAGACTCGTCGAATAGATAACCAGCTCCGTGGGCGATCAGGGCGACAGGGTGACCCAGGGCTCTCACAATTTATGATATCTCCACAGGATGACATTATGCGTATTTTTGGTGGCAATCGACTCTTCTCTATTCTTGCGAGTTTTGAGTCACATCCTGAGAATGATCCGCTCATCGAGAGCAAGGCACTGATGCGTAATATCACGACAATACAGAAGCAAGTCGAGGGTCGTAACTTCGATATACGCAAGCATATCCTCGAGTACGATGATGTACTCAATCAGCACCGTCTCGCGATCTATGCTCGTCGCAATCGTATCCTCGAAGGAGCTGATATCCATAGCGAAGTTGTGGAGATGATCGAGAGTGAATCTGAGCGACTCGTCGGGCTCGCAGGGATAGAGCCTCGACTCAGTGGTATCGATCCAGATACTCTCACGACGATAGCTCATGCAGTCAATGAGTTCAGCGAGACAGATATCGCAAAAGTCGAAGACTACGCTGCAGCAACAGATACAGATTCTCTCATTGAAACAACAAAAATACTCCTATCAGGGAAAATCGAGATCCTCCGAAATAGTGGAACTGAGGATCAATTCGCTGAATTCGAACGGCGTCTATCGCTCGTTGGTATCGACGAACTTTGGATGCAACATATCGACCGTATGGCACACCTCCGCGAAGAGGTCGCATTCGAGGGTTATGCCCAGAAGAATCCACTCATCGTATACAAGGAACGGGCCTATGATCACTTCGTTGCGATGATCCATACAATCGAACATCGTGTGATCAAATGACTCCTCACAGCACGAGCCCAAGAGTCGATCGATACAGTCAATCTGGAAGAATCCCTCCTCACGAGCTACCTCGAAAATGCAGAGGCAACACATGCAGAAACTATGAGTGCTGGAGATGAGTGATCCATAGCAGTATCGATGTTGCATCGAGAGCATAAGCCAACAGTCAGACAAGTCCGAGCTGATGATAGTATAGCAAAAAATACTGGACTCCCCATCGTTGGTCGCAACGATCCCTGTCCATGTGGCAGTGGAAAAAAATATAAACAATGTCATGGAAAATAGACCTTAGAGCTTAGAACTTTGGTTTTAGGCTCTAACTTCGTTTTTTTCTCAAAACAAATACTCAGTTTGTATTCTCTATTCTCAATGCTAAAATCTAATTCCTAAGATCTCATACTCATGTCTCAAGTAGAACCATCATTCGTAGAAACCGATCTCCAGGAGGTCAACTCTACATTCTCCGAATTCATTACTTTTTTGAGGGACTTTGTTATAATTCTCATTATAGTTTTTTTCATTCGGACTTTTGTTATCACACCATTCCAGATAAATGGAGCATCGATGGAAGCAAGCTATCATGACAAGGAGTTCATCCTTGTCGACAAGTTCTCATACCTCGACTTTGCCCAGGATATGGGTGACGCAACAGATAATCCAGCATGGACATATATCACTTCTCTCTGGCAACATATCCCCATCCATATCGGAGATCCAGTCCGTGGTGATGTCATCGTGATCAAGCCTCATGTGGATAAAACTCGAGAACACTATATCAAGCGAGTTATAGGTATACCATGAGATATCATCAGATTCGAGAGTGGAGCAGTACTCCTCAAGATTGCTGGAAGTAAAAAATTTGTGACACTCTACGAGTCATACCTCTCTACTTCCAATAGCGGACATACTTATCTCCCTGATTATATCGAGGGTGATCAATTCCTAGTTCCTGCCGATACCTATTGGGTCATGGGCGACAATCGTCAGAATTCAGCAGATAGTAGACAGTGTTTCCAGAATTGTTTTGGAGTTGGTACAAGTGCCCACTTTATCAAGAGAGCAAATGTGATCGGACGAGTGCTCATCAACTTCGGATATTTCAATATATTCAGTGATGGCGGACTACTCAAGAGTGGAAAATTCGAGTGGACACAACTACCACGACTCCTCTCACACCCTCGCAATGCTACCTATCCAGAATTAGAGAATTAGTATGTTCTACCTCATTAACAAACCCTCTGGATTCACCAGTTTCGATGTGATACGCAAGCTACGTGGCATGACTGGCATCAAGAAAATGGGACATACAGGAACGCTCGATCCACTCGCTACAGGTGCTCTCCTCATCGCAACAGACAATAGTACTAAGCTGATCTCCAGACTCGAGAGTAGTACCAAGACCTATCTATTCACAGTAGATATGAGTATCACGAGCCCCTCACTCGATCTCGAATGAGGTGTTACTACTGTTAGTATAGAAAGTATGAAAAATCATACCAATGATGAAGTAATAGAATTCCTAGAAAATCAAACTACCCAAATTCCACCCAAGTACTCAGCAATACATATCGATGGCAAACGGGCCTACGACTTAGTACGAAAATGAAAGGAGTTCAACATACCAGAGAGACCAATTCATGTAACAGATATTGAGGTAGTAGAACAAAATCTCCCTAAAATAACTATCAGATTGACGATATCGGCTGGATGATATGTGAGATCTTTTGCTCCGATTATTGCAGATTTTTTCTGAGTTCCTGATGGAGGATGTATCACGAGTCTCCATCGTGAGCGAGTTGGGAGCATAGACTTGAGTCGAGCTATGGGATTCGATGATCTCGATATAACAAACTCTATTCCCTACTCTGATATCCTGATAGCTCTCCCCATCTACCATCTCGATATAATATATCAGAAGCCTCTCATCGATGGACTAATTATCAATATCGGTACACCAGAGGAACGAGTATCGGGAGCTGAGATGCTCATCTATTGTGGAGATATTTGTTCTCTCGGGAAGTGGACACCATGAGGAATTGCGGTGATCAGGAATTATGTATAATACCATTTTGGTGAACCTGAATACTGAAAATTTCTCAAAAATGAAGGGTTTTGGATGAAAATCGAGCACCAAAGTGAACCGTATAGACAGTACGGTGAATGAAGAGTGGAGATTTGAGTTCAAAATCAAGTTTTTCAGATATTTTCTAGAGACTTCACATAAAACTCGCAGATAGACCCTTGCTTTTTCTCTATTTTTTGGTATTCTCCCTTCGTTATGTTTTTTATACGGATATTCGTCATCCTCATTTCTGCAATACTCATGCTCACAGCAAATGAGTCTTTTGCTGCATCAGGATCAGCAGCAATATCATCTGGTAGTACGAATACAAAAATAAAAAACGTAGAAAGAGACCAAGTAGAAACACAAGATAATAGTATTGAAGAAAAAAAAGTAGAAGACAAAAAAACCGAGAAAAATGCCCAGAAAATCATACTCGAAGTCTACAAAATCCAGGGAAACAAGATCCTGAAGGATATGGATAGTAGTATCGAAAGGGTAAATCCAGATCCAAAAGTACGAATAGGAGTCTATACCAGTATCCAGAAGACTCTCGAATTCCGCAAACAAAAACTCGAAAAATCAGAACTCAGTGATGAAAGTAAAGATCTCCTCACAGGATATATAGAATATATGGTCGCTGCAATCGAAAAAAAGAAAAAAAATCTCGAGTAAATCTCGGGATTTTTTTATGTCTCCATTGCAAAATTTAGCATTCTTTTTATACTGAATCATATGTCAACAGAACTCACTCTCTGGATCAAAAAGATCCTTATCTTGATAGCAATACTCGTGATCGGATATCTCCTGTATATGATACAATCACTCCTCGTAGTACTCCTGATATCCGCCTTTATCACCATACTCATCAGTCCGCTGATCGATCTCATGGAGAAGCGGTGAGTGCACGCGAGCCTGACGATCGTCGGAGTCTATCTCATCGTGATCATCATCGGCACTATTGTGGCGGGTACGATAGTTCCTATCATTATCAACTATGTGAGTGAGACGGTCACCACCGTGATAGCATGGTCCAACGAGGCACAGTCGGTATATGCCACACTATGAATCCATGGATTCGGACTCAGTCCATACATCGAGAGATCCATCGAGTTCCTTTTTAATGAGAAAAATATCGATCAAACTCTCGCATTCATCAGAGACAATGCTGGGAGTATACAATCTGTCATAACGAACCAGCTCTCATCGCTCACAAGCGGTGGATTCTCTATCCTCTCGAGTGTTGGTGGTGTTTTTTTCAACTGGGTACTGATTGCGGTGATGACATTCTCTATGACACTTGAGCGACGGAGTATCGGACAGTTCATACTCGATATCGTACCCAATACAGTAGAGTCCTATATTATCGAACACTATAGAGAGATCCAGCGGACCCTCAATGCTTGGATCAAGGCGATGCTCACGCTTTCATTTAGCATATTTTTCATCACCTATATTTCATTGACATTAACTGAGCTTATATTTGGATTTGAGACGAATCGGACCTTCACTCTCGCACTCATCAGTGGCGTCATGGAGTTCATCCCGTATATCGGACCGATCCTTGCACTCATCCCTGCCCTCATCATCGGACTCGGGATAGGATGGAAGGTAGCAGGGATCATCATCATCCTCTACA
>JAYWCE010000128.1:0-2913 GCA_043780775.1 Candidatus Altimarinota bacterium
GGGAGTATTGACCCCATTTATATAATATATATAATATCATGAAAATAAAAGACATCGATCAAAAAAAACGTGTAACCAATAGGCTCCGCCGTATTGAAGGACAACTTCGTGGTGTCATCCAGATGATCGAGGATGAGTCAGGAGTCCGTGAGATCATCCAACAACTCTCAGCGGTTCGCTCAGCTCTCGGGCAAGCCATCAATGAGGAGATTCTCTGTGCTATCGAGAAGTCGAGTTCGAAGAACGATCTCATTGCTGACAAGGATATGGAGGAAATCCGAGAATTTCTCAAGATCATGAGATAAAATATGGACCATCTCATTAAAAAGAATTTGCATTTAAAAAAGTATCGATAGACTGTCGTTACTTTTTTATACCTCATGAATCTCAAGTTCTACACTCATAAATTCTGGTCGGATATGGGATATGGACTCGGATCATCGCCATATCTCGTTCGTCGTCTAGTGTCTCTCGCAGATATCTCAGGTGCTGACACGATCGTAGAGCTCGGTGCTGGATATGGGCAAGTGACAGAGTATCTGATACAATATAAATCCAAGAATACCAAGCTCATCGTGGTAGAAAATGATCCAGAGAGAGTCGTGGAACTCAGACGCAAATATGGACAATATTGTGAGGTGCATGAGGTCAGTGCTGCTCATATCAACGAGATAGTAGATCTGAATTCTATTGATATCGTCATCTCTACACTCCCACTCGGGAGCATCTCGGATGAATGAGTAGATCATATTCTGGGCTCAGTTCATGCTATCCTCCGACAATGAGGCCGATTTATTCAGTTTCAGTATGCTCTCCAGAATATCAGAGCTGTTCGTAGATATTTTGATGTAGCTCGTATTGCATATGAGCCACGCAATTTTTGGCCTGCATTCATTTATCAAGCTCATAAAAAATAACTTGCATTTTTCTCGAGTATTCCTATACTCAATCTTGGTTACAGCTTTGACCTCAGTCATAAAACATGAAGAGTCGGATACGATCGGTCAGGATCGGCTCCACAATCATAGAAACATATATCACTATTCCTACTTTGTATAGGTATTTTTTCGTTTTTACGAGTAGTTGAATATTAGTTATTTTTTAAGGTATATACAACCTCTCATAGAGATGTCCAGTACTAAAGTCGATCGGGGGGGGGGTAAATATTTGACACTATGATCACAAAATATACACTAGAGCAGTTTACTCTCTTAGCTATTTTTCATGAGATATATTGTTCTAACCATGATAATTTCATTATCTTTTATGTCTCAGGTATCCGCTTTTGATCCTCAGTGTTTCCGAGAGATGAGTGTTGTCGATACGGCATCTGGGGTTCTCGCCTTCTCAATCAAGAATGTCGATGATGATCTCTTCTTCGTCCAATGAGATAGACTCCTCCCATCTCGTCTCGATCTCACTGAGAAGAATTCACCACTTCTCTATACGAGTCCTGACATATCCAATATACTCCCACTCAACGATACAGACCCCTATACTACTATCACAGTAGATCCCTATGAACTCGGCAAGAGGGATGTGAGTTATGTATTCGACCTTGGTAAGATCTATCCAGCCAATACAATCATGACGACACTCGGTTACTATAGTCCTGGAAAAGTGACGGTCGCTATCTCCCAAGATGGTACTTCCTATATACCCGTTGAGATATCTCATATTGATGCATTTGCTTTCAGATATCTGCGTGTCACATTTCTGAAACAAATAACACAGTCAGATATCACACTTTTCCATACACTGACTTTTTATCCACGAATAGTCAGTAGATACCTGGTTGCGAGTCCTGGTGGTGAGGTCTCCGTATATAGCTCATATGCATGTCAGACAGGCAGGTATCAGGCATACTTGAGTGAGAGATCAGATATCCCATATGGTTTCCCTGTACCAACTCTCACTACGCCGCTCGTGACATCGAGCAATACCCTCTACAAAAATGATACCGATAATGATACAATAGAAAATATACGAGATAATTGTCCGATGCTCGTGAATATCGATCAAGCAGATCGCAATCGAGATGGCATATGAAATGCCTGTAGTGATGATGATAGTGATGGGATCTCTGGTCTCGCTGACAACTGTCCAACAGTGTCCAATCCTGATCAGAAGGATCTCAATGTAAATAATATCTGAGATGCTTGTGAATTCGACTCTGATCATGATGGGATCGTCGATGCACTGGACAATGCCATACATATAGCTAATCCAGACCAAAAAGATACTGATCGAGACAATATCGGTGATATCATGGATAACTGTAGCCTCTATAACCCTGATCAGCTCGATCTCGATAAAAATGGGAAATGAGATGTCTGTGATAGGGATATAGAATATAGGAAAATCAATGATACTGACAAGGATAGTATACTAGACTATACTGATAACTGTATGAAAGTAGCCAATCCAGACCAGAGAGACACTGATCGAGATAGTATAGGTGATGTCTGTGATAACTGTCTCTCTATCCAGAACACTGAGCAGGGAGATAATGACAAAAATGGAACAGGGAATATGTGTGATGATAGTGATCATGATGGAGTCGAATGATGGAGAGATAACTGTTCGACAGTAACCAATCCAGATCAAAAAGACGATAATAATAATAACATAGGGAACGCGTGTGAGGATAGTGATCGAGATAGTATCCTCAATGGAGCCGATAACTGTCCCGCTCTCTACAATCCAGATCAAAAAAATATTGATGGAGATAAAATAGGGAATGCATGTGACACCAAAGATGATCGTATACTGGAATCTAATAAGACAGTGTTTGTAGTACTCTTCGCGGCTGTAGCAGTTCTGTTTATCGGTGGTATCGTATTCTTTTTGCGTCGGTTCAAATTCTAGTTTTCCATTTCCTATTTTTTCACTCCTTCTCTATGTATTCTCTTC
>JAYWCE010000129.1:0-2900 GCA_043780775.1 Candidatus Altimarinota bacterium
GATCCGTCCATCAGGGAGGATCGGCAAGACGAATGCCCCATCGATGAATCTGATCAGCTCGAATCTGCGAATAGAGCCATCATATACTACTTGATCCCACTGGTAGATCTGAGATCTGATTCATGAGAACATGAGTTCTGCATTTTGTGGGATGATAGATTTTTGTGTCATAGCATTTTTTATACTTTTGGTGCGATACGCATATAGAGTGGCTCACCCTTCTCAGCAATATAGAATCCGAGAGGATCGATGGTGAGGTTGTCTGATAGCGACATACTGTCCGCATATGGAGTACCCACACGAGTGAGGAGCTCTCGCATCTTGATATCGAAAAATGGAAGGAGCATAATCGATACATTCCTGAGATTGGACAGAAGTATGAAAAGTATGTTATCGAGTTTTGCTCGACCACCGTCCTCATCTATATCGATCTTCCATGGAGCATTCTCCTCGACATACTGATTGATCTGAGTCGCATAGGCGAATGCGAGCTCGAGAGATCCTTTGAGGTCGGAGGTCTCCATGAGTGAGATATATTTCTCTATTTTCTCAGTTCATACTTGTCATACTGATCCAGATATACGACCATCTATCTTGAGGGCGAGGGCGATAGCACGATTCAGGAGGTTCCCGAGATTGTTCGAGAGCTTCGCGTTGAAACTGAGGATCGCCTGTTCCTGAGAGAAGTCGCCATCTTCCCCGATAGGGAATGCCGTGAAGAGATAGAGTATGAGCATATCTCGAGAATACTCTCAGATATATGCGACTGGATCGATCACATTCCCGATAGATTTTGACATCTTCTGCCCATCCACCGTGAAGAATCCTGTGGTCAGGAGCTGTCTCGGTGCGTCATAGCCAGCGCTCCAGAGCATCGCAGGCCAATATATCCCATGGAACTTCACGATATCCTTGCCGATGACATGCATATCTGCTGGCCACCATTTCTGTTCATCATCCTGCACTACTGTCAGGTAGTTGAACAATGCATCATACCAGACATAGGTCACCTGCGTCGGGTCGAATGGGAGTGGTATACCGAACTTGTTCGTCTCACGAGATATCGAGAAGTCCTCGAGTCCACCACGGACGAACTCGATGATCTCATTGTATCTACTACGAGGCTGTACAAAATCAGGATGAGACTCATAGAACGCAAGAATCTGATCCTGATATTTCGATAAACGGAAAAAATAGTTCTTCTCACTCAAGTGCTCGAGTTCCCGATTGGGGTGATCAGTACATCGTCCGTTAACGATATCGGTTTCCTTTTTGAATGTCTCACACCCAATACAATAGAGCCCCTCATAGACTCACTCATAGATATCCCCAGCGTCAAAAGACTTCTGGAGAACTTTTTGTACAAAATCCCTGTGTCGAGGTTCTGTCGTACGGATGAAGTCCGTATAGCCGATCCCGATACCGTCCCACACTTCCCGATGTTTGCCCGCCATCATGTCTGCGTACGCCATCGTCTCCATACCAAGTGACTCGGCGGACTCGACCACCTTCTGAGAGTTCTCATCGACACCTGTTGAGAATCTGACATCTTCGCCATTGAGACGGTGGTAGTTCCCGATCGTATCAGCCAGGAGAGATGAGTACGCATGTCCGATGTGTGGAACACCGTTGGAATAGTAGATTGGAGTAGTGATATAGAACTTTTTTTGCATGAGATTTTTGTATAGATACGGTGATTGTAGGGAAATATGCTCATTTTTCAAGAAAAAATTTTGACATTTCGTATAACTTTCATAATATGCTCGCGTTCTCTCGAGGAATTCGCGATCAGCAATGGTTCGAATCCAATTCGGGGAGCCATACTAGATATATTCCCCGATAGCTCATCCCGATAAATCGGGAAACCGGCTGTTATCCCGAGTACTCGGGACATTGGTTCGAGTTAATTCTACTGAATATGTACTCTGTTTATCTCATCGAAAACTGAAATAAACAAATATATATCGGCTATACGAGCAATCTGGAACAGCGACTCATCTCGCACAACAATCCTGACAACAAGGGATGGACCAATAAAAAGTGACCATGGACACTTATCCATGTGGAAGTATTTGATACTCAATCAGAAGCATTGAAAAGAGAGAAATCTCTAAAAAATCTCAAGGCATGATCAAGAATCAAAGAAATACTCAGTATTCCCCGATAGCTCAGCGGTAGAGCAACCGGCTGTTAACCGGTAGGTCATTGGTTCGAATCCAATTCGGGGAGCCATACAATCTCCAAAAAATCCCATCTAAAAGTGGGATTTTTTATTGATAAAATCAAAAGAATTTTCTAGAAAACAAAGTTTGGAAAAAGGACTATTATTCCTATAATTCATCAGTTCTATTATTGTACTGAAAAAATGAAAATATTTATCGATGAAAGTGGTGATATTGGCTTCAAAGAAGCATCAAGTGAATTCTTTTGTGTAGCTCTTGTGATCTTCCATAACGATGAGGCGATCTATGATTTCCGTGAGAAAATGATAGCACTCCGAAGGCTACTGAAGATGAAGTCAGAAAATGAATTCCATTACTCTCATCTCCCGAAAAAAACGAAATATGAGTTCATGAATACGGTCATTCAATGTGAATTCGAATTCTATGGTATCATCATACAGAAAAAGAAACTCATCGCCCACTCTATACGAGATAAAAAGCGATTTTATAACTATTCGACGAGTCTCGTTATCAATAATGCAAGTGAGAAGATCACCGAAGATAGTGAGTTCTTCATAGATGGATCGGGAGATCGAGCATTCAGACAAGAGATATCGCACTATCTCAAATGCAAATTCAATGACTATGGCAAGAAGAAGATAAAAAGAATCCGAATGGTTCGATCTGAAACAATGGATGAGATACAACTTGCAGACTTCCTCGCTGGATGTATGCGGA
>JAYWCE010000130.1:0-8089 GCA_043780775.1 Candidatus Altimarinota bacterium
AATACCTCTATACTGAGAAAACTCCACAAATTGAAGAGATTATCCAGACTCTTGAGATTGAACCGAAGCTCAAAGAGAGAAAAACAGCATTCGAGAGAATAAAGTGAAGGATGATTGAGTTCGTGAAGAAGTTTGAAATTTAAAATTCATATTTTTCTTATGCTAACAGAAACAGAAGTTACAGAATACCAAGAAATCCATAAAAAGATCTACTGAACAGAAATCTCCAGAGATGAAGCACTCACCTCAGGAATAAGTCTCATCACTCTTATGGAAGCAGTTCTGAAGGGCAATAAAAATGAACAATAGTAGGAGAATTACATTTTGAAATCTATAAAAACTGTATAAGATATTCTCACCTCTCCCACATAGAGAGGACTTCTACAGCTATCAGGACAGCGAGCATGAAATACTGATACGATCCTGATGAACTTGCATATTATGGCAGTTCACGAAAGAAGGAATTCAAAGAACCTCACAGAATACTCGATCCCTCCACAGGGTAAGAGGACAAAGGCTATCAAGATTGCTCTCACCTTCTCTGAATCAGACAAGGATCGAGATAGCGA
The DNA here is from genome assembly GCA_043780775.1 of Candidatus Altimarinota bacterium. Classification (GTDB taxonomy): domain Bacteria; phylum Patescibacteriota; class Gracilibacteria; order BD1-5; family UBA2023; genus JABFSX01. The sequence continues at coordinate 570 of JAYWCE010000130.1, forward strand.
GCTTGATAGACAGATTCTGAGAATAGTATTTGGCAGATAACCCCTCACGGGGTTTTCTTTTTACAAAGTAAATTAAATCAATAATATATGTGTATGGGTACATTTAAAAACATTAATGGTATGGAAGTCTACTTTCACACTCCAGAAGAGGTTAATATACCAGAAGGGGTGCGATATATTGATGAATGAAACTGATGTATTTTTGATCTTAAAACTAATGAGTACATTTTTCCCGATGGAACAAAGATACTTACAATCCCAATTACAGATGATACTCCTGAATGAAAAGCCATGCTCGAATGAGCAGAGGAGTATATCAAAGTTCTCGAATGAAAAGCAAAAGCATAAATCTCCAGAAATGGAGATTTTTTCTATAAGACACTATAACCATTCAAATATAATAAATTATTGCAGTTATTCGTGAATCATATATACTGGTACAGACTAATAATTTCGGCAATTATGTATCAAGATAACTCTCAGAATATCCGTGTAGCGTTCTATATCCGTGTCTCTACAGAAGAGCAAAAGAAAGATGGATATGGTACAGATATGCAGATACAAGGACTCCAAGATATGATAACCTATCGTAGCAAAATATCAGGATGGACTCACGATAAGAAAAACGAGTACTATGATCTCTGATGTACAGGAGCAGATCTTAATCGCCCTGAATTCAAGAGAATGATGCAAGACGCAAAAGATGGTAAATTCGATATGATAGCCGTCTGGAAGATAGATCGCCTCTCTCGTAACCTCTCACACCTTCTCTCTACTTTCGAGATTCTCCAACAAAATAAAGTGAGCTTTTTCTCACTCAAGGAAAACATAGACTTCACCTGACCAATAGGAAAACTCACCTTTCAAATATTTGGTGCATTGGCAGAATTCGAGAGAGAGACGATCAAAACACGAACAAAAGAAGGAAAAATGGCATCAGCTCGACTCGGTAACTATGTACTCAGTGGAACACCGTATGGGTACAAAAAAGAAGACCAAGAAAAAAAGAAAAATAGATCTCTCGAAATTATCGAAAAAGAAGCTGGGTGGGTAAAGAGAATCTTTGATGAGTTCTTATCTGGAACGAGCCTTGAGCAAATTGCGAAAATTCTCAATGATGGAAAGGTCCAAAAGAATGATGCTAATCTCAAGAAGGATAAGTATACCAAATGGTATGGCTCAACTATTCGATCAATACTCGAAAATCCTGTATATACAGGACGAGCGATATATAACTCAAAGGATGATAATGGTAATATTGAACAGATCGAAATTCCTACTCCTCGTCTCATATCAGATATAACATTCGAACTCGTCCAGAATCGCCTCTCCACGCTTGAGAACGATGCAAAACGAGGCTGAGGTAACAATGAATATCTTCTCTCTCGTAAGATTGTGGATATGGAGACAGGAAGGAAATTTGTATGAGTACTCAGACAGAAAGATAAAAAAGTGAGCTATAGAAGAAAAAACTTCATATTTGAGGGGAAAACATACAAGAATATGGAAATTCCATGAGAGCCTATCGAAAAACTCGTATGGGATACTATCTATCAGATGATCAATCGTCCTGGAGAGTTATTTGCAGTATTCCAGAAACAATCTGTAGAAAACCACGAATATGATATATTCCTCAAAGAACGAGAAATGAACCAAAGAGAGATCGATAGATTGGAGCGAAAAGAAAATGAGATCGAGATGGATTACTATGATGGGAAAATGACTGAGGAAAAGAAGGATAATCTCGTAAATACAACGAGAAAACAACGAGAGTCGATAGAGCAACGCAATGAAGTACTTGATGAGAAAATGGATCTCATTGTCAAAGCAGAAGCAACAAAAATAGCTCTGGAGAAATTTCAGGATGGTTTTCAGACGAATCTGGAAAATCTCACCTTCGAACAAAAGAGACTCCTTGTGGATCTCCTCGTTGAATCTGTTGAGGTTACAACCGTTGCGTCCCAACTGAATCTGAATATCAAGCTAAGGTTCGACCAATCAAAGATATCGAAAAATACACAAGGGTACGAACCTAAAAAAAGCTCTCCAGAGCCATAAAGTGGGACTGGAGAGCAAGATTCTGGTGTCTATGGTGCAACCGACTGGGCTCGAACCAGTGACCTCCTCCTTCGCAGGGAGGCGTTCTAATCCAACTGAACTACGGCTGCATATTTTTTGGATGATGCGATTGTATCTATTTTTCACAAAATGCAAGCCCAATTAGTTGCCTCGTGGCATACCATAGTAATCGAATCCTTTGAGATCAGTCATCGATTTGGTGAAGAAGTTCTTCTTTTTGCCTTTGCGAAAGAATCATCTCTCATCGATGATCCCCAGTTCGATGAGTGTATCTGTATTTTTTGTTGGGAGTTTTTTCTTCGGGAATGCCTCCTTGTTCTGCATGTACCGAGTTCTTTTTTTGTATGAGAGGTTGAATCTAGATTGCTTGTTCTCGTTTCCCGTATACGAAATAGCCGACTTCTTTTTCCCTTTCGAGAGCTTTCGAGCAGCTGCTTGCTTCTTTACGATACTAGATTTGAGTCCGTGACTGTTAGCCATTTTGATTTTCTATTATGGAGCGGGGAACCGGGTTTGAACCGGTACACCCAAGGGTTGAAGCCTTAGTACACTCGCTCTTTTATGTTACCCCCGCTGGTGTGTGATGCTGGAGCATTGTATACAAGGAGCCAAAAAAGTCAAACTTCACTCCTGCTTGATATTTTACCAAAAATCCCTATATTCTACACTCTATGCAACAGACTATTATCATCGACGAGATCCTCCACGCACTCGCAGCAAATCTAGATATCAGCACCAAGGATGCCTTCCATAAAGTGAAAAATCATACCCTCGCGAAGTACCGAGTATCTGAGTGACCGTCGCATATTGCGATGATCGAGCGCTATGAGGAGCTATTGGCTGCTTGAGAGATTCCTGATGAATTGCGTATTCGAAAGGTGCTCCGCAAGCGAGCCGTCCGATCGCTGTCTGGGGTTTCAGTGATCTCTCTCCTCACCAAGTTCTGGGGATGTCCTGGCAAGTGTATCTATTGTCCAACCTATGAGTGACTTCCGAAGAGTTATATCAGCGATGAACCAGCGGTCCAGCGAGCTGAGATGAACGAGTTCGATGCATTCCGACAGATACAGAATCGACTCCAGTCACTGCGTATGACCGGTAATGCGATATCGAAGTGTGATGTCCGGATCATCGGGGGGACATGGAGTGTCTATCCTCTTGCATATCAGGAGGATTTTATCCGTGATATCTACGATGCACATACAGCTTTTGGCTATAAGCATATAGATAAAAAAGAACAAACTGCAACAAATACTCCCTTCACTTCTGCTTCTATTTTTGTTGATCCTGACTGGATACCATCTCAGACTCTCGCCGAGGCAAAGATGCGAAACGAAACTGCGACGAGTCGAGTCATCGGTATGGCGATCGAGACTCGCCCTGACTGGATCACACCTGAGGAAATCATCCGACTCAGATCATATGGAGTCACTCGTGTTGAGATCGGGTATCAGACGACACATGATCACATCAACGAGTTGAACAAAAGGGGACATGGGAACAAGGAATCGATCGAGGCAACGAGACTGCTCAAGGATGCAGGATTCAAGGTAGTGGTCCATATGATGCCAGGACTGATCGGAGCTACTCCAGAGCTCGATCTGAGTTCGATGTCTGAGATTTTCTCCAACTCTGCCTATCGCCCTGATGAGCTCAAGATCTATCCTATGGTTGTGACTCCCAACTCGGAGCTCACGGAGATCTGGGAGAGGTGAGAGTTCGTCCCATATGAGGATGATATACTGATCCCACTCATGGCTGAGCTCCAGGGAGTGATTCCCGAGTACGTCAGGCTCAACCGTATGTACCGTGATATCCCAGCCCATGAGATCCTCGCTGGATCCAAGTTGGCCAATTTGCGACAGGTCACTGAGATTGCGATGCGCTCTCGTGGGATCACTCGTCATGATATCTCCGCTCGTGAGATACGGGCTCGTGCGAACAATCCTCATGATGCTATTATCGATGTATCGATGTATGAGGCGAGTGCTGGACACGAGTATTTTATCCAGATGATCGATCCAGTTGATCGTACCCTCTTCGGGGTGTGTCGTCTGCGAGTTCCATCTCAGATATTCACCCTTGAGTCTCACTTCATCCCAGAGCTCGATGCGACTGCTCTCATCCGTGAGCTGCATGTATTCTGAGATCAGATACCCGTAGGGGTAAAAAGTATTGCTGAGGACAAAATCCTCCAAAATAGTGCTGTAGCAGGTCAACATATGGGAATGGGTAAGAAAATGCTCCAAAAATGTGAAGATATAATCAAGCAAAAATACCCAAGTGTCAAAAAAATAGCCGTCATATCCTGAGTCGGTGCAAGAGAGTACTACTTGAGTCGAGGGTACGAGCTCTCTAGTGAATATATGACGAAGTATGTTGACAGTAACTAGATATATTTCATTATTTGACTTTTCAGCAAATATAAGATATCCTCTCATTGAGTTATACATAGACATAATAAGATGTCTCTATAGTATCTCTTGATTTCAAGTTCAGTATTGGTATTATTCACTCGCTTTATTTCCTTTCTTTTCATTTCCTATGAAACTTTCTCCTAAGGGTTTTACCCTCGTCGAGCTCATGATCGTCATCGCGATCATCGGTATCCTTGCTGCCGCTCTCTTCCCATCACTCACTAGCTATCTCGCTCGTGGACGAGACACTTCTCGTGCTGCCGGTATCAAAGAGATATCTACGGGTATCGCCGCATACAATGTAGATACTTCAGCTTTTCCTATAGGAACAGCTCCTGCTGCTGGTGATGCTGCAGCTAATTGTGCATCTTCAGGTGCTCTTGTATCATATATCCCAAAATTTCCAGTAGATCCTACAAATGCTACTACTAACTGTGGTACGGCCGGTGGATATGGATATGGAACTGGTCTAGTTGGAGGAAGTACGAGTATTGCTCTCTCTGCTCGATTCGAGAATCCAGTCGGAGGAAATACTAGTACAGGTATTATAACTTACCAAGGTAATGGTGTTTCAAAAATGAGTGAAATTGATGGTATGGTAAAGAGTACTGGATCAGGATACGTTATCCGAAATTAATCATTTGCTTTTTATTAGGGATTTCATAAAATACAGAGTACCTTTACTCTGTATTTTTTTATTATGACTCTTCGTCGTCTTGGCTTCACTCTCGTCGAGCTCATGATCGTCATCGCGATCATCTGACTCCTCACAGGGGCTCTCTATCCGCAGATGACTGGATACTTGGCTCGTGGACGAGACACAGCTCGTATATCTGATATCAAGGAGCTCTCATCGAAGTTCCAGAACTATACCATTACCAATGGCACATATCCGTCCAATACAAATGCTGCCTGAACGCTGACACGATATTGTGTAAATGATGTTTTTATTTGGCCAGATGCTGTTGGATCAACACCCCTAGCAAAGTCTAAGAAATTCACACAACTCTGAGGAACAGGTGCAGTCAAGCGTGATCCTCAAAAAACCAATACTAATATTGGGCTTTGTACGGCTACAGGATCATATTTCTATTCCCAATTACCACTATGAGGGATTACTTATGGCGTAGTGGCAGCTCGTATGGAACGGCAAACAACCGGTGCAAATTATACATTTCCTCTTAGGCTCAATATGCCAGTATATATCAATGCTATGAAACAAGCTCAGCCATTGAGTAAATCAGGAAGTGATATTGATAAGATCTTCCTTCTGATAACGAACTAGAGAGCTTACAAAAAAGTTTGATTTCTAGAAAAAAGTGATGTAATTGGTACATCGAGTGAAAGGATATGGTTAAGAGATAATTTTCTCCAAAATAAAAGAGCCCTATGAAGGCTCTTTTATTTTGATCATTACTTACGATACGAGATTGTAATCCTGATCCTCCAGAAGGAGAGAGTGAAACAGATTCACATAAGTGAAATAGTTAAGAAATAAAACTCTCCGCTCTCGCAAGTGGAGAGCTCGTATATTGCATAAGACTCGTATACGAAAGCAACAGTTTTTCTAGGTATATATTCATATAGGTATAAAAAACTCATTCATTAGAATAAGTTTTTGAGAAATCAAATGCCACTCCGTACAGAGATTTACCCCTTCGGACATAAACTCCTCATCTCTGAGCCATTATTGCTTCAAAAAATCCTCCCGATTTAATCGGGAGGATTGTTGTGAATCAAATGGCGGAGGGACAGAGATTCGAACTCTGGGTACCTTGCGGCACGGCAGTTTTCAAGACTGCTGCAATCAACCACTCTGCCATCCCTCCGTAGAGATGTGAGGGGAGTATATAGAGGAGTCTCTATTTGTCAAAATTTTTTTGAAAAATTATATGAAAATACCACAAGAGTACAATGACTTCAACCGTCATCGTCAGAATATATTTTTCTTAATTGTTTATATTTCGATAAGCTCACTTCGAAGAAATATATTCTTCCTCGAACTTCTTGTTTTTGAGATATTTTTTAGATCAATCTATCATGGATCTCTTTTCGTCTATCCCTATCGTGGAACTTGAGCATCTGGTCTGAGATGATCACTCATTCAGGTTTTCCTAGTCACTCATAGGTTCTCTGTGTACGGGGGAGGAGGAAGTAGCGGATGAGAGTGTTGATCTTTTCATAGATAGCCTCTTTCTTTTTATGACTAAAAAGAAACAAAAAGTCCTTCTTTGGTTTGTTCGTTTTGGAATCTGTTTCCGATTTATTTTTGAAAATTCGAAAAACTCGGCCTTGCCTCAAACAGTTCCGAATTTTTGCAAAAATCTCATCGACAGATTCGAAAAACTCTCAAAATAAAGAAGCAAAATGAGCATCAGGATGTATGAGATACTGGGAATTTCATATTTTTTGTTCCTCATTCACATCTACCCAACTATTCGCAGCGAGGAATCTCTCATAGGTTTCATTTCTCACATATATCGGTCGCATATAATATATCCAGTAGTAGAGGTAGATGTCATCCTCTATAGCTATACGCGAGAGATCCATCGCCTCTGTGGTGATGATGAATGAGAGACAGAGATTGCCTGCGATATCAGCATCCCGTCGCCAGACTCAGTGAGTCCAGAGTATGATAGTGGCAAAAAATCGAACGAACCAGATTAGACCAGACTGAGTCACGATAAAGAGGTCGATATCCGAGTCCTCATGGGTTGCATACATCGAGAGAGAATTGACGATCGCGATCATCTCGATTCCTGGGATTTTCGAGAGTTTTTGGATGTATTTTTGTCCTCGTTTCAGTAGAGCTTGCTCTTGTATATTTGGCTCATTTTTGACTCAGATGAGTGATTCGAATGCTTGTTTATATTCTCTCATATTGCTATTTTGCCAGTTGTCGGATTGCCTCGATAGTGCGACTCTCGATAGTTCCATTTTTGTCGAGATCTCCTACAATAGACTCAACTCGAGTCTTGTCATATCCCATCGATACAAGAGATGAGATGAGGAGTGTATCGCTCT
>JAYWCE010000131.1:0-46113 GCA_043780775.1 Candidatus Altimarinota bacterium
GAGAGTACTCCTGGCCAGTTCTCGACACAGTGACTGGTGGCGAGGGCTCCACCTGGGAGCTCACCGATGATGAGATTCGAGAGCTTGTATCGGCTTGCGTACATCCCAGCTGGGAGTCATGCAGATCCTGCACCGATGATGATTGTGTCGTAGACTTGAGACATAGAAATTAGGATAAAAAATAATGAGAATGAGTCTCATTATATGAAAAAGAGAAAAAAGACAAGTTTTTTGTCTTTTTTCTTTCCAAGATGGCTTTATAATGGTCGATATGACAACTCTACTATAGAGTTGGTGTTTTTGCTGGGACATTGTGATGGGCTCGATACTCGCTGATGATTGTATTGATACGATTTCCATTCTCTACGGGATTCGGAGCATAGCTGATTATCATATCTGAGTTCTCACTCGCCGTATGAATATGTATATGTCCATAGTGGAGAATTGTTTGCAGTATTCCATTAACTTCAGCATTAACCTCTTGGACTCGGTCCAGACCACACTCACTCACTCTCCTTGAGAGTGATGAAATTTGATCAATACCAATGATCCGTTGATCAGTGATAATAAGGAGGTCGAGCTCATTGTTGATCCATGATAAGAGAATAAATGTGAGAAATAGCATCCAGTATACGCTCAATCAGCCCCAGAATATCGCAGTACCAAATATTGTAATGAGAGTCACATTCATTGTTAGAACAATGAATGTGGTTACTATGAGCATCAATAGATATCCTATTTTGAATACAAAAACGATCCAATGACGATGAAGTAACATAAGGAGATGTTCACCTGCTCGTATTTGCGATGGGATTTTTAGGTTTTCGAACATGTGATATGGGGTGGTTTGAAGTATATAGGAGAGATACGATTCTCTATTTGTTTGACGGCAAATAGACGAGTTATATTGACTCTATCCTCTCTGTATTGTATGGATTTTGTATCTTCTGTCGAGATCATATCTGAGAATATCCCTTCATAGGCTCATATTGGAAGGAGCTCCTTCGCTATGCTGATAACTGAGTCACCCTGTCTGATGAGATATTCTCGTGGATTGGCCTCGATGATTGGTAGGTTCTCACTCGTGATGAGATCAAAAAAATGACACGACTTCACGATGATAGCTCTTGTATAGGTGAGACTATTGATCGAGAGTGTGACAACTCGCATGAGTGTGAATGGACCTGGCCCCGTGACGCACCAGATCTCATCGATCCCATATTCATCGACAATATCGACAACTATCCGTGGAAATGTCGACGCCGTGTCGAGATTTTTAGCGAGAGTTTTTGTGATAGTTTGTTCTCAATCAAAAATTAGAAAGTTGATCTCAGGAGTGAGTGGATTGATATAGAGGATGGATGACATAATTTTTATTTAGCTACCACGATAGGAGAGTGCCTCGAGAATATGGCGAACTTCGACAGTTGGCGAACTATCAATATCGGCGATGGTACGGGCAACGCGGAGTATACGATAATATACTCGAGTCGATAGCTTTAGCTTTTCTGTCGATGATATGGCGATCTTGATTCCATCTTGGCTGATATCTGCGAGCTGCTCGATCTCGACATTCGACATCTCAGCATTGGAGTGGATGCGTTTTCCTGCGAATCTGGTATGTTGCATTTCTTTGGCTTTCATGACTCTCTCCTTGAGCTCTCGACTCGTTTGTCCAGATCGTTTTTCTCAGAGTTCACCTGTCTTGACCCGTGGCACCTGGATGAATATATCGACACGATCGAGGATGGGCCCAGAGAGACGAGATCGATATTTGTCGATCGCCATTGGCGAACAAACACACGGCTTCTCAGGATCACCCATATACCCACAAGGACATGGATTCATCGCACCTACGAGGGAAAAACGAGCTGGATATCGACAGGATTGATTGACACGGTTGATCGTGATCTCGCCATCTTCGAGAGGCTGGCGAAGTGTTTCGAGTATAGATTTGCTGAATTCGAGGAACTCATCGAGAAATAGTACTCCCTTGTGTGCGAGTGATATCTCACCAGGTCTCGCCTCTCTACCACCACCGATGATCGATGCCTCACTCGCTGTATGGTGGATCACTCGGAATGGACGATCGACAATGAGTGGGAGATCCCGAGTCAGGAGCCCTGCTACGGAATATATTTTCGACAGTTCGATCTGTTCCTCGAGTTCCATATCTGGGAGGATTCCTGCCATGGCTTTTGCTAGCATTGTTTTACCACTTCCTGGTGGTCACTGCATCAAGATATTGTGTCCGCCAGCAGCAGCGATGAGGAGGGCTCGCTTCGCATGTTCCTGTCCGATGATGTCTGAGAAGTCGGGTGAATAGATTCATTTCTCATTTTCTACAGGGTCTGGTCGGACTACTCATGCTGGGATAGGGGTATCTCCAGTTAGGATATCGACTGCATCGGCGAGACAGGCAATGCCAATCACATCGATATTAGGGATCACTGATGCCTCGAGGGTGTTATCGATGGGGAGGAATATTCGCTTCATTCATAGTTCTCTCGCGAGTATCGCTGCTGGGAGGGCTCACTGGATCGGTCTCACGAGTCCATCGAGAGCGAGCTCCCCGAGAAAGAGCGATTCTAAAACTATATCTGTCCGAAAATCTATATCCTTGCCCAATATACCGAGGGCAATCGGAAGATCATAGATGGGTCACTTCTTCCTCAGATCAGCTGGTGCGAGGTTCACCGTGATACGGGCCCCAGCCGGGAAGCTATATCCAGAATTCTTCACCGCACTGCGTACTCGCTCTCGACTCTCCTGTATTGCTGCATCACCGAGTCCGACGACCGTGAACTGTCCCATCCCTGTGATGACATCAACCTCGACCTCTACGAGATGACCAGATATGCCGTAGATGGATGAGGAGAAGAGTTTTTGCATAGTGTACGAGTTAGGATTTCCAGAGCATTGTAGATATCCAACCATGAAATGCAAGTGACTCCTCGGATTTTCATTTTCTTTTGCACGATTTTGTTCTGTTGTAAAGCAAAAAGTTGGGTTTTTTTTTGTGAAATGCACTGTATCTGCTAATATGGGCAGTATGAACAGATTCTTCCTCAGTATCGTTGCGATATTCACTACATTCCAGCCTGTTCTCGCGATCAGTGTGAGAACAGCTACTCGCTCAGAAAAGGCGACTCCATCACTCTGGTCTACGCTCTGGGAGAGTTTCATGTATATTGCTGAGAATATCGTCAATATCCTCCTCGCGGTCATCATCATCTGGATTTGTATCCGACTGATGCGACTCACCTATGAGGTGATGATGACTCCCCGTATGCGATATATGAAGGTGACCCTTCCTCGTGCCGACTCCAAGCTGGATAAGGAGCAAGATACTAAAAAAGACTTCAAAGAGAAGATCGGTATCATGACGCTCTTCTATAAGAGTGTTCACAAGATATCGACGATCAGTGCGTGGAATACGATCCTCAACTTCATCTTCGCTCATGCGAAGATCTCCCTTGAGATGATCTACGCCAATGGTCAGGTTCATTTTTATCTGGCGGCGTATCAGGAGCATATGACGCTGATCACGCAACAGGTGACCTCGAACTATCCCGATGCTGAGGTAAAACTGATCGCGAAAGCCGATCTCCCAGAAATCAAGCCACGATGATATGCGCTCGAGGCTGCGTCTATAAGCAAACGCAATGATGATATCTATCCACTCAAGACCTACAAGTACTTCGAGGATGATCCACTCTCGTCATTTACCAACAACTTCGGTTCACTCAAAAAAACCGATGTTGCAGCCATCCAGATAGTGATGAAGCCACTCGGGCACAGTTGGAATCGCAAGGCTAAGAAGGCGGCCGGCCTCGTCGCGAAGGGAGAATACAAAAAAGGACTCAAGAATGGATTTTTTATGAGTGCTATTGGATTTCTCCTCACGCCGATTTCTTGGTTTTTCTCTCGATTTATCGCCAATGAGGAAACCGCATCGAACGCACCAGGGGCGAGTAGTGGTGACTCGTACAAGATATTCAATCAGGCAGAGACTGAGGCACAAAAGATGGTGGGGGAATCGGCTGGACAACCAGGATTCGAGGCATCGATCCGCATATTGGTTTCATCCGATACCCGTGAGTCGGCTCATCAGGGGCTCCAGTCCCTCGTGGCTGCGACCTCTATTTTTACTGATGAATACAATAATCAGCTCGACAATCCGCAGATGATAGAGGATATCTTGCGTATCCTATTCACGCCGCTTCGTTATTTTGCATTTGGGTATCGCCTCATCGGGATTTTCCAGAAGATCTCTCGATTCTCCTCTGATGAGATGTCGACGATATTCCATTTCCCTGATATCAAGTATAACAAGTCCCCGATCATCGCGTGGCTCGACTACAAGATGCTCTCGATCCCACAGAATCTGAAGTTCCCAAAAATCCCACTCATCCTCAAGGACTATAAGCGGGATGCGTCGGGCTCCATTTTCACCTCTGATGGATCGCTCTTGCGGGTAGATAAAAATAAAAACCTCTATCGAGATGAGAACAAGAATCTCCAACTCACGGGTGGTATGCCTATCTCTGTATTCTCAGAGGGAGCCGATATGGGCAAGCCGGTCGATGCGGGCAAGACCCCTGTACAGATCGATGCTCAACGAATGCTCGGGGGATTTCCTCTCTATAAAGAGGCAGTTTTGATGGGATGGAATGAATATCGCAATATGAAGACGCCGATATATTTTGATCGCAAGGATCGCGGACGACATCACTATATCATCGGTAAGTCAGGAGGATGAAAGTCAGTACTCATCGGATACCTGGCTCGTCAGGATCTCTGGAATGGGGATGGACTCTGTGTGATCGATCCGCATGGGGATCTTGTTGAGGATATCCTCGCCTTCACGCCCAAGGAACGGGCTCAAGATATGATCATATTCGATCCATCAGACTACGAGCGACCACTCGGACTCAATATGCTTGACCTCATCGCGACCGAACCAGCACTGCAGGCAATAGAAAAAGATCGAGCGGCACTCGATGCCACCTCGATATTCATCAAGATGTATGGGGATGAGATATTCGGTCCTCGAATCCAACATTATTTCCGCAATGGATGTCTCACGCTCATGGATGATTCGGAGGATGGTGGTACACTCATCGATGTACCACGACTCTTTGTGGATGAAGCATTTATGAAATATAAAGTCTCAAAAATCAAAAATGTGATGGTAAGAGCGTTCTGGGAACATGAGTACGCTCAGACTGGAGATCGTGAGAAGCAGGAGATGATACCATTTTTCTCTGCGAAATTCGGACCATTCATCACCAATACGACGATGCGAAACATCATCGGTCAGACGAAGTCAGCATTTAACCTGCGGAAGGTGATGGACGATCAGAAGGTACTCATGGTAAATCTCTCCAAGGGAAAAATCGGAGATCTCAATGCTCAGCTTCTCGGTTTGATAATGGTTTCCAAGATCAATATGGCGGCGATGAGTCGAGCGGATATGCCGGAGGAGCTCCGCAAGGACTTTTATCTCTATGTAGATGAGTTCCAGAACTTTGCAACGGATACATTCGGGGAGATCCTCTCCGAGGCTCGCAAGTATCGACTCGCACTCATCATGGCCCATCAGTTCATCGCCCAGATCGGTGGCAATGGAGCCAAAAAATGAGATAAACCGTCGATCAAGGATGCAGTATTCGGGAATGCGGGGACGATCATGTCGTTCAAGGTTGGAGCGGATGATGCAGAGTATCTGGAAAAAGAATACGCACCGCTCCTCTCGCAACAGGATATCATCGGTATCGCGAACTTCACCACCTACTGCAAGCTCAACATCGACAATGCGACCACCAGGCCATTCGATATGAAAACGCTCTGGGACAATACCTATAAGAATGCTGAGGTCTCAAAGATCATCAAGGAATACTCTCGAAAAATGTATGGGCGTAAAAAAGAATATGTTGATATGGAACTCGAGGCTCGCATGGGGATAGTCCGTGAAGAAGCAGACTCAATAGTTCCAATCACTGATACCAATAAATCAACTCAATAATTCCCATTATTATGCTTCACCAAATCCTCCCCATTATTGTTTCACTTCTTGTTATTGTGGATGGCTTTATTCTTTTTTGATTTTGAGAATATGGATTTATGAGTGACTATGTAAATTCAAATACGATTCTTGCCTCGATTCTGATTATTATTCAATTTCCAATACTTTATACTATCCTGTATAAGGCGTATATCGGCCCCATTCAGCTATTAACAAGGGATATTGCTCGTTTTATGACGGGTATCCAAGAGGAGCCACAAATACAACCAAATGCATGGAGCGGAGGAATGAATCAGGTTATTATATTTTTTATTAAATCACTTCAGATTCTACGAGTATTCAAACAAGAACTCCGTGATGGTCGCAAGCTCCGATCTGAGGTTGAGATCGCGAGTGAGATCCAGAAGCAGACACTTGATTACCAGAATATTATAGTACCAGGACTCACCATCGCTATGGCGACAACTCCAGCATCAGAGGTTGGTGGAGACTCGCTCGATATTATCCCTGGTCGTGATAATAATCACTATATCTATATTGGTGATGTCACTGGACATGGGGTACCATCAGGATTCGTCATGATGATGGTCAATGCTCTGGTATCTGCATTCTCCCTCTCTGAATCCAATGGCGCAAACATCCTTGCACAGACAAATCTGATTCTCAAACCTCGTATCAAACAGAATATGATGATGACGGCAGTGATGCTCCGTTGGGATGCTACAGCCAAAAAAATGTACTATACAGGTGCAGGACATGAATTTCTCCTCGTATATAAGACTAAGGAAAATAAGGTTTATAAAGTTAAAAGTGGTGGTGTTGCACTTGGTATGGTTAAAGATTCTACTAAAATTCTCAAAGAACAACAGATTGCTTTTGATCCCGGAGATATCATCGTACTCTATACTGATGGTATCAGTGAGGCAAGATATCGCTCTGAACAGACAGGTAGACTCTTTGGTGTTGATCATATTATAGATTCGCTCATGTCTATAAATATCAAAAATCCAGAAAATATATTTCGCCAACTTACTATCGATCTCTCTGCATGGATGGGGTATAAACATAAACAGTATGATGATATCTCTCTCGCTGTTGTGGGATATAATAGTGATTGACAAGAAGCACAAACTCTCCTCGATATCTATAAGCATATAGATAGCACCAATATAACTGAATGGAACTGGTGACTCAAAAAAATAGAACAATCTGTAACATAACATATACCACCCATGTCTCTCCCTACTCTCACAGAACTCATCACCAAAAACTATACCTGAGATGTTGAATGACTCGAATCACTCACTCCAGTATCTTTTTCTGGATCTCATAATACCGTTATATCGCCAACTTCGACACCTTCGCCAAATCTATCAGTATCACCGAGTACTGCTGTATCAGTGCCATCATATATCGATGCTGGAGATCGCAAGCTGACGCGAGAAGAGGCGATGGAACTCAAGGATACTGAGAGGGAATACAATGAGTCACTGGCATTCATCAAGGATGCGATTGCTCCTGCGATGATGCGGATTGACCCAACCAAGCTCCAAATCGGAGATACCTATGTTCGGACAATATTCACCTATGCCTATCCTGATGTGCTCGAGGGGAATTGGCTCTCACCGCTCATCAACTGGGATGTGAAGTTTGATATCTCTATGTATATCTATCCAGTTGATTCAGCTCGTGTGATGAAGTTTCTCCGTAAGCGACTCACTCAACTCGGATCACAGCGAGCTATGAATAATGGCAAATGACTCATCGGAGATCCCCATCTCGATGCTCAGATCCAAGATGTTGAAGAACTCCAGCAATATCTCACGCGTGGTCAGGAGAAGTATTTTCACTTCTCACTCTATATCACGACCTATGCAGAGAGTGAAGATGAGATGAAAAAACTGACGAATATGCTCGATATGATGCTCGCAGGCCGCAATATCCTCACAAAGCAAACATTTCTCAGGGCAGAGCAAGGATTCATTGCGACGGGTCCATTTGCTCGTGATGAAGTCAATGTGTTCCGCAATATCTCAACAAAGGGTCTCTCTACTACATTTCCATTTAGCTCCAACTCTCTCTCTCAGGATGATGGGATATTCTATGGTATAAATACTCATAATAAGTCACTCATCATATTCGACCGATTCCGTTCTGAGAACGCCAATATGTGTGTATTTGCCAAGTCAGGATGATGAAAATCGTTCGCCGTGAAACTCGAGATCCTCAGGGCCCTCATGATGGGGACAGATGTCATCGTCCTCGATCCAGAGAATGAGTACAAAGCACTCGTAGATACGGTCTGAGGTACGTATCTCAATATTTCCCTGAATTCCAATGAGAAGATCAATCCGTTCGATCTCCCACGTTCACTCAAAGATAGTGAAACCCATATTGGGGATCTTCTCCGCTGAGCTATCGTGAATATGATCGGACTCCTCAGGCTCATGCTCGGTATCATCACTCCGAATGAAGAAGCACTCCTCGAGAAGGCGATCATCACGACCTACTCACTCAAGGGCATCACGATGGAGGATGACTCTATCGATGGCAAAGAGATACCACTCCTGAAGGATCTCTACTCGGTTCTCGAAACGATGGATGGAGCTGTTTGACTCGTAAATCGACTCGAGAAGTATATATTCGGAGTGTTTTCTGGAGTATTCTCTCGACCGACGAATGTCGACCTCAAGTGATGACTCGTCGTCTTCTCTGTACGAGACCTCGATGATATTCTCCGCCCGATCGCTATGTATATCCTCCTTACCTACGTGTGGAATGTAGCGAGATCGAGTGAGAAGAAGCGATTCCTCGTCGTCGATGAGGCATGGAATATCATGCAATATGAGGACTCAGCGAAATTTCTTTTTGGTCTTGTAAAAAGAGCTCGAAAATATGGACTCGGGGTCACGACGATCACCCAGGATGTCGAGGACTTCATGGGATCATCATATGGCAAGGCGATCGTGACTAACTCATCGATCCAACTCCTTCTCAAGCAGTCACCTGCATCCATCGATGTCCTGCAGAACGTATTCAAACTCACCGAACAAGAGAAATATATCCTCCTGAATGCCTCGGTTGGTACAGGACTCTTCTTCGCGGGAGGTGAACATGTGGGTATCGAAATACTCTCATCCTATTTCGAAGAGAAAATCATTACCACCAAACCAAATGTATAATCCTACTCAATCACATAGGGGCTCTGCCCTTATCGTCGGGCTCATTATCGTCGTGTTACTGACGATCTTGACGACCAGTTTTCTCGAGAAAATCCTGAATCTTGGGAAGACGAGTGGTGGTATCGGTAACTCTGCTCAGTCCTATTATCTCGCTACAGGACTCATCGAGGAACAACTGATGGATGGCCTGATGACCAGAGCAGAACCATGGAAGATACCTACAAAAATAGAATGAACTGCTGCTACATGACGGACACTCACAGCATATACGGGTGGCACGATGATGCCTGAACAGTGAGCATGAGGACTTCCATGAAAATGAAATAGCTCATTTGACTCTAACTGGAATATTATCGGTATAGGTGAACCAGTTCAGATCGTTATTCCTGCTGGAATTATTGATTGGAGTACTGTGATTTTTCATTTTAGAGTTCCTAGTATCCTAGGTGCAGTTAGCAATACTGGGAGTTCTAGTAGCTCAGGAGTTATCCTTTGGACTTTTGGATATTCATGAGCATCACTCTACGCAAGTGGAGAAACAGAGATTTTTCAATGAATCCATATCACAAACAATACACCGCTTCCTACACTTACTAGTAAAAATGGACTTACAAATACTGGAGTATCGATGCAATTTTGAAACTTTTATAGTGCGTATGGATCAAATTGTGCCTGATTTCAATGTACCCTGAAGTTATCAATGATACGCTCATTTGTGACAGATTTATGACAATCATTCCCATTTCTTGAATACCAGATTAGTTTTCCTGTAACAATACCGAGTCAATATATGATCATTGACTCGTCAGCCTATGTGCTCGGATACCTCCGCTCTCGCCAGGTGCGTATACCACAGATTACAACCAACACTGCTACTGACTTCGCTATTCTCCAATAATGATCTCTCTAGTTATCTCTCATCCTGCTGATGCTGGACAACGGCTCGACCGATTTGTCCGCAAATATCTCCCTGGTGCTCCACTCGGTGGTATTTTCAAGATGCTACGGACTGGCAAGATCAAGGTAAATACAAAACGAAAAGATCAGACCTATAAATTGGAACTCTGAGATGAGGTATCGTTCTGGCTCACGGATATCGAGATGGAGGGATTCGTGGCTGATATCAAATGAAAGAGTGATAGTGTCACAATGGAAACCCGAGAAAAACAAAAAGAGATAGTTGAGCTCGATATCCTCTATGAGGATGAGTATCTGATGGTGGTGAACAAACCCGCTGGAATCAATGTCCATGCTGGAGATCATAAGACGAAGGAATCCAATATCATCGATCAGGTGCAAGACTATCTCCAAGGACGATATGACAGTCTCACATTCCGCCCTGCTCTCGTGCATAGGATCGATCGTGATACGAGTGGTTGTCTCCTCATTGCCAAGGATAAGTCAGTACTCGAAACGCTATTGACCGAGCTCCAGGCCCATGATATGGAGAAGGTCTATCACACGATCGTGCTCGGTATCCCTACCAAGCGACAGGATACGATCCGAGCCCGACTCCTGCGGATCGACAATGCCAAAAATGAGGCAAAAGTCCGAGTCGATGGGGCAGGACAGAGTGCCATAACTCATTATACTGTACTCCAGACATTCATTGCTCATCAGTCCTTCTCTCTCCTCGAGTGTCGTATCGAGACGGGCCGCACACACCAGATCCGTGTCCATATGGCGTATATCGGACATCCAGTCCTCGCTGATCGGGCATATGGTGACAAGAGTATCAACTCATATATCCGCCGTGATCTGGGTATCACTCGTCAGCTCCTCCATGCTCAGTCTCTGACCTTTGTGCACCCTCGAACTCATAAAAAACTCATGATCCAGGCACCATATCCGCCCGATTTCCTGAGTATTCTCGGTTCTCCTAAAAAAGATTTGCAACAAATGGGCTCTCCTGGTATACTAGACACATAATAACTCATCATCTATGGACTGGAAAAAACTCACAGAAACAATGACACCATATATCTCCAAGATGGATCCGTATCTCGACCGAGCAAAACAATATGGAAAAAAGGCTGCAGAATTCACAGAAGAACAGATACAGATGACACCTCTTTTTATCAAAACACAAGCTGAGTACGATACGCTCATCACTGAGAAGCGAGTTATACTCATTGCCTATGATGAGACGCAGCCTATAGCTCAGGAGATCCGACTCCTCTCTCTTCTCTGGTTGACTCGAGCATTCATGGATACAGCTCGACTCCGGTATGTCTCACTCGTCGAGTCGCGAGATCTTGCGACTCATCTGGGACTCATGAGTCCACTCGATATGCGAGTTATATTCCAGTGAGAAGAGACGTTTCACTCTACTGATATCACGGCAATCAAGCAGTGGTGGCAAGCTCCAGTATACATAAAAATAGAACCAAAAGACCAACCGATACTGGACCCACTCCAATCACTCTAGTCTCATAACTAACTAATATTCTCTACCATGTTCAACGCCCTCGACATCCTCTATATGGTCCTCGCGATCATCCTGCTCCCGATTGGCACACTTATCTCGATGATCCTCTATAGAGTCTACAAGACGATGGATCGTATCGAGCGGATTCTCGGTTTCGCTGATCGTGTTGTTGGCTATGCATCAGAGTTTGAGAAGATTCCATTGATGATTATACAGAAATTTATGGGGAAATAATTTTTCATATGATTGCATTAATCAACAAACAACCAGATATAAAAATATACATTTCAGAAGCACAAGTCTGATCTCTTTTGACTTGAGATACTATCACAGGCATGTCATGGTCTCATATACATAAAGTTGCCTCAGAGCTTTCATTAAAAATAAACACAACTATAAAAGATCCAACTCGAAATCTTGAATGGACAGAAATTGAAATATCTTCTGATAATGGACAAGAAATACGCAAAGAATGAGCAATACTGTGACTGCGGTTCGGAGGAGCACCCAAACTCAGTATCGTTGTACGAGAGAGAATATCGGAACTCAATATTTGAAAGGATGATAAAGATCAATTACAGTGGTGATTAGAGAGCTTAGAAAGCGCATTTCAAAATGACTAACTATTTATGTATTCGCTTCGTGTTCTTTTTTTCTCACTTCCACTCTACTTCTCTCATGTATTCTCACCACTTGGTCTGACTATAGGAGAGAGTTATTCGTTCGAGCGATACAAGGTATATTTCTTCCTGATCCTACTCTTCATTGCATGTATAGAGTGACTGATACGTTATCCATGTCGTATTTGGGATATCGTACGCAAATATGCTCATACTATTGCTCTCTTGCTCGTTATTCCCATTGTATCGGCACTCTATTTTAACTGATCTATCGATATGGCCTGGTTGCTTGGAAGTTATGAAAAACACCATGGGTACCTCTTCTATAGTAGTATTCTCTGGCTCATTCTCCTCCTGATAGCGAGCCCGAGAGAGCAACTGAGACAATATATCTCATGGAGCACTGCAAGTGCTATTCTTGTTGCCCTGATCGCTCTCTGAGAGCATATGGGTGGCATATTCGATATCTATGGGAGATCGGATATGCTATCGATGTATCCTGGGCGATCATCGAGCACGCTCGGCAACCCGAACTATGTAGCTGGGTACCTACTTCTTTTTATTCCATTGCTTGCTTGGATTCGTTCTCCTGAGAGATGGATCGTACTCGGACTCCTATCACTCGCCATAGTGACAACAGGGAGCTATATTGCCATTGCTCTACTCGGACTCTATTTACTCTACTCTCTGCTTCGTTATGTTGGTATTTCAGCTGTGATTTCGCTCGTTGGGGTTCTGGTTTTTGCTCTAGTTGGTAGCTATATCGGGAGCCTCTATCTCGATTCTGAGAAGATACTATCACTCACGAGTCGGTTCGTCCTGATGCGAGAGAGTATTTCTATGATGCTGCGAGAGCCGATTTCATTTTTGATCTGATTCGGTCCTGATTCAATAGTATCTCATTTTACTACTGCTCGCTCGCTCATCGTAGATGCCTATTTTCCTCCTACAGGCCTGATCGATTCCTCTCACAATGTATTTCTCGATATACTATTCCAGTATGGGATATTGCCACTTACTCTACTCGGATATACTCTGGTTAGTCATTGGAAAAACCAAAAAGAAGAACTGCAGACTGCAATTCTTCTTGGAGGAGCATTTCTCGCACTCAATGTATTCGTATTGGTACATCTCATGGTGTTGGGTTTGATCGTGATAATATCTGCTGATTACCGTTGACCTCGCAAAAAGTCGATATAGTTGCGTAGGGTAGCCTGCTCGAGTGATATGTATGTGTGATATTTCCCTGTGTTTCATCTTACTTGCCTCTTTTGTTGTTCCATCGAACGCAAGATAACAGCATACTCTATTTTCCTTGTTTCGATACTATTTTTGTCAGATCGGATTTGCATGATGAGTGGGAGAATCTGCTGATCAAAAATTGACTCAGAAGAGAGACTCAGATCTATATTTTTTAAAAACTTGGTAATCGATGATGTAGTAAGTCGAGCTGGAATGAGTACCGGTACCTGTAGCTGTTGTATGGTTACTCAGGTTTTTGCTGGTACCCCTAGAGTCAAGCTAGCTGTGACGGGACTAAGAAAGGATACACTACTATTTCCTCCTCAGCCACCACCTGGTCCACTCGATGACCCTCATGATGTAGGAGGTATGACAATTGGCACTAGCGGTGCCCCTACAGCAAAAAGTGAGAAGTGATCTGTCGTGAATGTACAGGTTTCGCCTGTTACGATACAGATAGCAATCTGAGTAAATGGAGTCGATGAATCAGGTGATCGATAGACAGGAAGTGTAGATCCATTCGTCCCACTGACCCGTATCGAGATCGTAGCGAGTCCTCCAGAGAGTATGAGAGAAGTAGTCTCATTACCGATCATATAGATCGATTGGACTCTTGTACTCGTTGCTCCTAGTGTGATCCCTGTTGCTGATGAAATGAAGATCGGTGACTGGATGATCCCATCCCATGCACCAGAGCTCGTGATCGTGAGTCATCAGAGAGGTATCGTAGCTGTAGCTCGACTCGCACCGCTCTCTGTGAGGATGATCGTCTGAACTCCAGTACCATAGGTCACACCGCTCATAGTACTCCCAGAGAGATAGACTGATCCAGATGATGATACATTGCCCGTCCCCGTCTGTGGGATGAGACGAGGAATACGGAAGGAGTAGGTAGGAGACTCTGGAGACGAAAAGAGTCGTCCATGAGATTGCATCCTGAAATAGTATGTCGTATCTGGTGTAAGATGAGTGAACTCAAATTGATTAGCACCAATTCCATCTTGTTGGAGATAGTATCATTGAGTCTGAGATATATCCCCCAGTCATCCCATACACATAGCAAATCAATACATATGTCATCTTGAGGTGTATTGGTCAAGTGGGGTACTTATACTACACCCTAGTTCAATAGCTCTCCGAGCATACTGGGCCAATACCCCAGTTTCAGTGATAATATTGCTATTACTGCCAGTATCTGTGCTTGCTATTTCTCCTATGCTACTGAGGAGTATAGCATAGATCTCACCATGAGTTGCAACACTACTGGGACGGAATGTACTTGTTGTTGTCGTTATTATACCAGCTTCAGCGAGAGCCTCGATATAGCCACAATTATCTCAAAGATTGGATCTTACGTCAGCAAATATATTTCATTGACATCATGTGGGAGTATATCATCATATTTTTGCTGCGATCATGGCAAGTTCTGCCCGAGTGATAGTGTTTTCGAGGAGGTATCAGTTCTCCGTCGCTTGTACAGAGATGATTCCATTGGCTGCGAGCGTCTGTGCCGCTCAGAGGTATCCTGATGCTCATTGGAAATCAGCATTCTTTGAGATCGAGAGATATTGTGAGGCATCCATATTGGCAGGATTTGTTTTGACCTTGATCTTGACTCCAGATTCACCTGAAAGAGTGAGTTTATCGAGAGATATAGTAGGATGTTCGAGGGCTTTGAGTATTCCTATGATATTGAGTCGTTTACCTCCATATATCTGGCTTATAAGTTGAGGCTTATCGTCAGCTCCATAGAGGATCGCATTCTTGATATCCTGCACACTCGCTGTCGGTGAATAGCTCCATGCGAGAGCCGCAGCACCAGCGACATGTGGTGAAGCCATGGAGGTGCCATCATAGCTATCATAGCCACCTGAAATAGACCGATCTATCTGGATATCTTTTACAAAACATCCATAGTTTGGTATTCCACTTTCTGTAGTATCTACACTATCTGTGACCCATTTGAGTCTGATATCAAATGATCCTGTAGCATTATAGAGATCTGTGTTGGCGGTGACACGATATTGTGCGATAGCTCCAGTGTGTCCATCGATATTGAGCCATCGACCCGATGGCTCATAGTAGTTGAATCATTCATTGATCCAATCCACTCGACTATAGAGACCTCCGTTGTTACTGAGGAGTATATCAATCTGATCATCTGTAGAGGGTGTATCACACCAAGTTGTGATGAGTACCTTAGCGACATCTCGATTGGGGTTGGCGATAGTTTTCTCGATATATGATGACTCTCATGATACATACGGCGTACGCACATCCGCCCAGAGCACAGAAGATATATCCATCACTTCACCTGATACGACAGCATGGGGTCGTGTGGTCCAGGTATTTGGACTGGATCAAGCTTTCCTCGTCCATCCATTGGCATAACTGATGAGTTCTGGGGCACCTACAATACTCCTAATAGGGACACTACTATAGATATTGACTCCTGGTGCTGCGATCTGGACTGATTTTGTCCCATAGTTAGAGAATGATGCGAGGTTATCATTTTGATCAGTAGCTCCTACAGAGATGACATTCTGCAGAGCAGGGATGATGTCTTCTCATGAGAGTACAGCTCGCTCTCTATCGATAATAGTTTCTCATGATACGACCGTATCACTTCCGAATCCTGCAGGGAATGATTTATATGTACCATCACTATTCATACCGCTATTACCTGCTGCTGCCACGAAAAGTCCAGGAAAATCTTGTATAGCCCCATACATGAGATAGTCAAAATCTGACTTTGTATGTGTCGATCTCATGATACCGAGACTTGCATTGATAACTCTGGCTCCATTTTTGGCAGCAAAATTGATACCACGGATGATATCGGAGGTTGTACCTCCATATGGACTGAGTACCTTTACTGCCATGATCTGTACATTGAGTGCAACACCTGTTACACCATCACTATTGCTCACTCCTCCGATAGTACCAGCAACATGTGTCCCATGTCTCATATCATCCATTGGATCGAGATCATTGTTTGTGAAGTCATACCCATGGATACATCCTCCGAGGGTTGCCCCAGTATCTGAGAGACAGTTGGCACCATCCCACATATGTGGTGCGAGATCAGGATGACGATATGCGACACCCGTATCGAGTACCGCTACGATCACTCCAGATCCGATCTTGTTCCCCGCATAGGTGATCGCCTCAGGATAGTCGATATCGGCATCAGGAGTACCAGTGATACCATTGACAGATTGTCCTTGATTATCCAGAGCCCAGAGTTGAGGAAATCCAGAATTGACAGTTGCTTGTGTCTGATAGACAAAGTTTCGTTGTACATGTTCAACTCGAGGATCTGTTTTGAGTTCTTCGATCTTGTCATCGATAGCTTGCTCGAGTACTGGATCTACGGAACCAGTATGAACAAAAGAATCTGCAATACTCATTGATGAGACCATATCGATGGTAGCAGGATTGTCGATCTCCATAACGGCGATATTTTGCTCACTGATCGTCTCAGTCGTCTTGAGATCATGTGTATTTTCAACCTGATCGACCTGATATTGTCCAATATATCCATCAATATCTGTCTTGAACTGTACGAGGATCTGTGCCTCAGGATGGGTATCTGTCGGGTGTGAGGACATCTTCAGAGATGGATCCGAGAGGTCCAGTTCACTCTCTCGATCATTGATCGATCCAGTAGTAGTGATGCTCTCTGTATCTATGGGAGGAGTTATTGAAGAGATGATATTCTCTAGTATCGTAGTGCCACTACTAGTGGCACTATAACCAGAGCTTGTGATTGATCCTGTGTCTGTCGTTACATCTTCACTTCTCATGGAGCCGTCTTTCGAGGGAAGATGGCTCGTAGTACCAGAGTCCGTGATAGCTACTGGTAGAATCTCTGTGATCACTACTGGCACATCGATGTGGGGAATATCCTCTGCGAAGATGATCTGTGATGGAACGAGGATAGTAGAGACAAATGCTGTGAGTAGGATCTCAGTTGTTAGGATATGATAGATATTTGGCATGGGGGGGGTAATATGTAGATATATAGTCTTATCCTGCCATATTTATTCACTTTATACAATAAAAATCACTTGACTATTAGATCAAGTGATTTTACGGATAGTATGATTCCTATTTTGATTGGTAGAGATTGCGTCCAACTCGTTCCACATATTTCTTGTTCTGGAGATTCATATAGATCGTAGTGATCTTAACTTGACGAACCTTGAGCACACGATCGGTGATCTCTTCTGTTGAGAGGGCAGCACCTGCCTTTTTGAAGATCTCGAGGATAACATCGAGCACAGTCCCATCCTTATATCCCCACTCTTTGAGTACATAGATACCACGACCGATAAGTACAAATTCATTATTACGAATGAGTTCATTATGAATTGTAGATGTTTTTACTGGTTCATTGAATCTTTCTGTTATAGCTTCCGCAATATCGAGAAAGTGCAGAGGCTCTTTTTTCTTTTTGAGGACATAGATAGCCTTATCTTTCAGGGTTGCTGGATTGAGAATTTTCCATTTTTCGAGACCGATATATTTCTCCTCTCCTTTCACGATATCGAGGAATATATCCATGATTGAATCGAGGATGATATTCGAGAGATTGCCGAACTGGGCAAAGAGAGCGAGGTGGATGGTATCGTAGAGCACTACTGCTTCCATTATATCTCCCTTCTTTTTGAGAATCTTGAGAGCCTCTTTGTGTACTGCTTCTACCATTTTCTTGGTCACTTCTGCGAAGTGAAAATAGGTATTCGTTCCAAGCTGGGGCTTGGATCTCTGGAGGTTGTAGTCAGCCTGGAGAAGTACATCGATGATATTATAGTTGAGTGATCACTCAATGCCGATATCAGCGATTATGGCAGATATGAGCCGCTCTCGAGTCATGATACCGCCATGAATCTGGAGAATCTTTTCTCCAGATTCTTGGATCTTCATGAGGGGGCTCGTTCGCATGATGCGACCGATTTTTTTGATACCGACATCCTCGATTTGACGAACTCGTTCACGGGTGATACCATAGGTATCACCGATCTCTTGGAGTGTCTCTCGTTCTCACTTGAGCCCGATACGACGGATTATCACAGAGCGTTCTTTCTCAGCGAGAGAGGAGAGAATCGTCTCGAAAGTATTCTGGATCTCGGTTGCTACTGTAGACATATTGAGTGAATTAATTGGATACTTTTTCGATTCCACCGAGAGCTATTACTTGACTAATAATATAGTTTTTCACACAAAGTCAAGTTTAAATTGGGAGGCTCATATTCTTTTTATTTTTTTCATCATCAGTAAGTATTCAACGATATTCGAGGAGTTCATCATGAGTTTGATGGTCTATATAATATATATCTGTATTGGTAGCCTTGTTTGACTGAGAAAAAAAATGGGCAGAAATAAGAATACAAATCACGGATGAGAAGGCTATCTTGTAGCCTATTCCTAGTGTCGCTCAGTGGGCAGCTATTTGTGTATTATATATAGTATTGATAATGATCAGATTAATAAGCGTCGAGAGAAGTATGCTCGTAATAAAAACAATGGCTTGAGTATCGGAGAGCCTAAACGGCACAAGCGTCCTTATATATTCTTTTTTAGTATGAGAAAGCAGACAAAAAGGAATTATGACCATAGCAGTGACTATGAGATATCCAATATAGAGTGAATATGATGAAAATGCGTAGTATTGTTCAATGGCCCCATCAAGATACGCTAAACGGAACCATGGAAAGAAAATGGATGCAAAAAGTATACACTCCATTAAGATGATTGCACGTCCTGAAAGGGGAAGTTTTCCAGCTCAAATATTGATACGTGATAAAAACAAAAGAATTTTTGTTTTTAATTTTCGATTTTTGGAATTTGTAATATAATCAGACATAGGCGTTAGGATATATATATTTTCTTTTTTTTCAAGAGATATGTTACAAAACATATGGATACATATTGGTTTAGTTTTTTTTTGATATATTCATAGGTCTTCTAGTGGACTTATGTCCATTTTTTTCGGTAAAAAAATCCCGATAATATCAGAACAATACTCCATTACACATGATATAATCTCTATTGGCCCTGCTTCATTCGTTCAGAAGCCAAATGCCATAAAGCTTGGACGAGCCTTATTTGTTCCACTACTTCTCATTTCTCAGCTCTATGCTCGCAAAACAAAAGACCCAGAATAATCGTGGATTCACAATCCTTGAGCTGATGATTTCTATGACACTCTTTGCGATGATTATCACAAGCGTGATTCTCGCTGTCGAGAATTTGTCGATTGCTCGTATTAAGACTTTGAATCGAGTTGCACTCCTTGAGGAGCTTTATTTTTTCTCTGAAAAGATTTTCACGAGTATTAAAGATGGTGGAACCCTTGATTATGAGGAATACTGGAATCGTCAGGCGGTATGAACTATAACCGGGAGTTGACACTATCGGGATCCTACAGGGATAGGAAACTATGGGAAGAATGGTATTCTTGCTACTACAACATACGGTACCGGAATATATCTCTGTAGGTCGAATAGTGCGGCAAGCATGGGAACAGGATGATGCCTCAGAGATAATAACAATGGAGGCAATGGGTATCTCTCTGGAGTAGTGTTGCCACCCAATTTTAGTTGATCATATCAACGATATGGAGAGTATCTCACTCAGTTCACCGACTACAATGGGAATGCGGATGATGATCTCTGAAACGAGGATAGCGATGCGAGTGGATCTATCATCGGAGATGATGATGATCGAGCTATCGGAGATGTTCCGGGTATTCTCACGGGTTTTATGCAAGAGCTCTATCTCATAGACAAGACAGCCAAAAAACGAACCTATCTGCGTTGGAATATCCAGCAAGATCCGAATAATACAAGCGTCCCTTGTGCTATCACTACATCTGCAAGTGGTAAGACAATTACAGGAAGTGGGTGTGTCGGCAATATCCAGGTACTCAAGCTCAAGTGACTCGATATCGGTTATTCCCATTCGGGAGGTACAAACGATATTACTGCCTATGATGGAATCATTGATACCTGGGTCTGTATAGAAGATGCTCAGTGCAAATGACCATCTGTATGAACTACTGATGAGATCGCAACTGGATCTGGCGATGAGTGGCTCGATCTCTTTCCGAGTACGATCAATGTTAAAAATCTCTCCTTCCAGATTTATCCGATCAAGGATCCATGGCTCTCTTGGGCTGCTCAAGATTGCAGCGGAGCTACCTGTATCAGTCCATTCATTCACCCGTATGTTCGGATGAACCTAGAGATGGGTTTTTCTTGGTGAAAAAGACGTACTCTTCGCAATGAAGACCCAACAATATCGATAGCAACGAGTATTTCGCTCTCGGACTTTGAATAAATTACACAAATTGGTTGACAAGATCACACTTTTCTATACAATCCCGAAGCTTTTTTCATAAAAAATAATCTCATATGATAGGAAAACTCAAAAAAAGAAAACGACTCCGTGTACACGGATTCCTCGCTCGTAAAAATACAGTAGACGGACAAAAGGTCCTCCGTGCACGTCGCCGCAAAGGTCGTCATGTGCTCACTGTTAGCTACCTCAATCGATACAAAAATATCAGGGGAAAGAGCAAGCATCATAATGTTGCTGGTGGTACTGCTCGTATTGTGACTGTTCCTGGACTCACAGAGCGATTTCGTGGTTCCAATAAAACAGCGAAATAATTTTGAGTGATTTTGTTTCTCTGGTTATAGTATAACTGGATCCGATTATTCGGATTACAGAGTAAGATACAGTATTTGCTATTCCAAAGTATGATCTCTAAAGAATATCGTCTCACAGAACACGAACTCAGAAAGGTTTTATCTCGAAAGAAACCTTTCTTTTCGTATGTCTGGATCGCGAATACGATGGAGAATAAGGCGTCACATGGGAGATGTGGTATCTTGCTCTCATCCAAGTGTACAAAGGGAAGTGTGAATCGTAATTACTGGAGACGCAAGTTCTATGATATATCTCTATCTAGTCTAGTTAGACTCCCCATGGATATCGTCCTTGTGCCCAAAAAATGAACTGTTCTCGATTATAAAAACCAAGAACATATTATGGAATTCGAGAAGCATATACGCTTTCTCTATCGAAAAATAGAAGATGGATACGGCCCGAAAACAAAAAAATAGTTTCATTTATTCATTTTCGCTCAAACTCATGGACAAACTCCGTATTATCAATCTCTTTGCTATCGCGTTCCTCATATCACTGGCTGTGCAATATTGGTTCTTCCCAAGGCCAACGACTACAGCTATCCTCCCTGACGTCTATATGTCCGTGGAGTCTGAGAGTATCGTCGTGCCAAATATCCCTAAAATCACCCTTCATAATACTACAACGGGCGCCATCACTATCAATCCTTGTGATGATGTCAGTATATCGATAGACTCTCGTCCACTCGCAGGAATCAGAGAGACGGCAGCAGCATTTTGTACACCAATTGTAGTTGATTCTAGTAAAACAGCTCATCTCTCATTCAATTCACTCTACAAGGTGTTCTCGACCCAACCAGGTAAATATATCATAACTATGAAGACATCTGGTGGAGATCGTACTGTGGGATTCATCCTCTCGAGTCCTGGATCACTCCGATCCATGCTTTCCACAATCGTGTATGAGCCAATCTATAACCTCTTCGTTGCACTCCTCACTTGGATTCCTGGACACTCACTTGGCTGGGCAATCATCATCATCACACTCATCATCCGACTTGTCCTCCTCGTCCCACAGCAACATATGCTCGAGAGCCAGAAAAAACTCCAAAAGATCCAACCAAAAATCAAATCAATCCAAAAAGAATATAAGGCAGATCAGGTAGTGCTCGGACAGAAGATGATGGAACTCTATAAAAAAGAATGAGTCAATCCGATGGGATCATGTCTCCCACTCCTCATCCAGATGCCGATCCTCATCGGACTCTATTGGGTGATATCTGGAATCACCGATCCGTCGAATTTGTATCATCTCTATCGTGTATTTGTCAACTTCCAGCCGAGTAGTATCGTGACGAGCTTTCTCGGACTCAATCTCTCTCAGGTGGGTGGTATTACGGCTGTAGTATTCGGTCTCATACTCGGATTCACCCAGTGGATCCAGGCCTATATGTCGTTCCACTATACAACCAAGGCAAAAGATCCAAAAGAACCAAAAAAAGAAATCGAACCTGGTTCCGTAGAGGCAGTTCTCGATCCAGAATTAATGCAGAAAATGATGCTCTATATGCTTCCAGTGATGCTCGCGGTATCCGCATATTTTTTCCCACTTGGTGTCGGACTCTATTGGTTCATTGGAACCCTCTTTGTGATTGCTCAACAGTGGTATGTGAATAACAAAAAGGATATGAAATAATATATAGATTTCTGAAAAACTACGAATCTCTCCGCTCTCAAAAATTTATTTCTTAGTGTCCCGAAACGAAGTGAATGAAATACCTTTGGGGTACATTTACTTAGGTGTATACTCTTTCGAATACTTAGACGTATACTCTTTCGAAAACATTTTCCTGTCTCGATACTCTTATTTTTCAGAAATCCCAATAAAAATCTCTTCCAAGTACTTGGAAGAGATTTTTATTGGGATTTCTGAAAAATAAGAGTATCGAGACAGGAAAATGTTTTCGAAAGAGTATACGTCTAAGTATTCGAAAGAGTATACACCTAAGTAAATGTACCCCAAAGGTATTTCATTCACTTCGTTTCGGGACACTAAGAAATAAATTTTTGAGAGCGGAGAGATTCGTAGTTTTTCAGAAATCTATATATTATTTCATATCCTTTTTGTTATTCACATACCACTGTTGAGCAATCACAAAGAGGGTTCCAATGAACCAATAGAGTCCGACACCAAGTGGGAAAAAATATGCGGATACCGCGAGCATCACTGGAAGCATATAGAGCATCATTTTCTGCATTAATTCTGGATCGAGAACTGCCTCTACGGAACCAGGTTCGATTTCTTTTTTTGGTTCTTTTGGATCTTTTGCCTTGGTTGTATAGTGGAACGACATATAGGCCTGGATCCACTGGGTGAATCCGAGTATGAGACCGAATACTACAGCCGTAATACCACCCACCTGAGAGAGATTGAGTCCGAGAAAGCTCGTCACGATACTACTCGGCTGGAAGTTGACAAATACACGATAGAGATGATACAAATTCGACGGATCGGTGATTCCAGATATCACCCAATAGAGTCCGATGAGGATCGGCATCTGGATGAGGAGTGGGAGACATGATCCCATCGGATTGACTCATTCTTTTTTATAGAGTTCCATCATCTTCTGTCCGAGCACTACCTGATCTGCCTTATATTCTTTTTGGATTGATTTGATTTTTGGTTGGATCTTTTGGAGTTTTTTCTGGCTCTCGAGCATATGTTGCTGTGGGACGAGGAGGACAAGTCGGATGATGAGTGTGATGATGATGATTGCCCAGCCAAGTGAGTGTCCAGGAATCCAAGTGAGGAGTGCAACGAAGAGGTTATAGATTGGCTCATACACGATTGTGGAAAGCATGGATCGGAGTGATCCAGGACTCGAGAGGATGAATCCCACAGTACGATCTCCACCAGATGTCTTCATAGTTATGATATATTTACCTGGTTGGGTCGAGAACACCTTGTAGAGTGAATTGAATGAGAGATGAGCTGTTTTACTAGAATCAACTACAATTGGTGTACAAAATGCTGCTGCCGTCTCTCTGATTCCTGCGAGTGGACGAGAGTCTATCGATATACTGACATCATCACAAGGATTGATAGTGATGGCGCCCGTTGTAGTATTATGAAGGGTGATTTTAGGGATATTTGGCACGACGATACTCTCAGACTCCACGGACATATAGACGTCAGGGAGGATAGCTGTAGTCGTTGGCCTTGGGAAGAACCAATATTGCACAGCCAGTGATATGAGGAACGCGATAGCAAAGAGATTGATAATACGGAGTTTGTCCATGAGTTTGAGCGAAAATGAATAAATGAAACTATTTTTTTGTTTTCGGGCCGTATCCATCTTCTATTTTTCGATAGAGAAAGCGTATATGCTTCTCGAATTCCATAATATGTTCTTGGTTTTTATAATCGAGAACAGTTCATTTTTTGGGCACAAGGACGATATCCATGGGGAGTCTAACTAGACTAGATAGAGATATATCATAGAACTTGCGTCTCCAGTAATTACGATTCACACTTCCCTTTGTACACTTGGATGAGAGCAAGATACCACATCTCCCATGTGACGCCTTATTCTCCATCGTATTCGCGATCCAGACATACGAAAAGAAAGGTTTCTTTCGAGATAAAACCTTTCTGAGTTCGTGTTCTGTGAGACGATATTCTTTAGAGATCATACTTTGGAATAGCAAATACTGTATCTTACTCTGTAATCCGAATAATCGGATCCAGTTATACTATAACCAGAGAAACAAAATCACTCAAAATTATTTCGCTGTTTTATTGGAACCACGAAATCGCTCTGTGAGTCCAGGAACAGTCACAATACGAGCAGTACCACCAGCAACATTATGATGCTTGCTCTTTCCCCTGATATTTTTGTATCGATTGAGGTAGCTAACAGTGAGCACATGACGACCTTTGCGGCGACGTGCACGGAGGACCTTTTGTCCGTCTACTGTATTTTTACGAGCGAGGAATCCGTGTACACGGAGTCGTTTTCTTTTTTTGAGTTTTCCTATCATATGAGATTATTTTTTATGAAAAAAGCTTCGGGATTGTATAGAAAAGTGTGATCTTGTCAACCAATTTGTGTAATTTATTCAAAGTCCGAGAGCGAAATACTCGTTGCTATCGATATTGTTGGGTCTTCATTGCGAAGAGTACGTCTTTTTCACCAAGAAAAACCCATCTCTAGGTTCATCCGAACATACGGGTGAATGAATGGACTGATACAGGTAGCTCCGCTGCAATCTTGAGCAGCCCAAGAGAGCCATGGATCCTTGATCGGATAAATCTGGAAGGAGAGATTTTTAACATTGATCGTACTCGGAAAGAGATCGAGCCACTCATCGCCAGATCCAGTTGCGATCTCATCAGTAGTTCATACAGATGGTCATTTGCACTGAGCATCTTCTATACAGACCCAGGTATCAATGATTCCATCATAGGCAGTAATATCGTTTGTACCTCCCGAATGGGAATAACCGATATCGAGTCACTTGAGCTTGAGTACCTGGATATTGCCGACACACCCACTTCCTGTAATTGTCTTACCACTTGCAGATGTAGTGATAGCACAAGGGACGCTTGTATTATTCGGATCTTGCTGGATATTCCAACGCAGATAGGTTCGTTTTTTGGCTGTCTTGTCTATGAGATAGAGCTCTTGCATAAAACCCGTGAGAATACCCGGAACATCTCCGATAGCTCGATCATCATCATCTCCGATGATAGATCCACTCGCATCGCTATCCTCGTTTCAGAGATCATCATCCGCATTCCCATTGTAGTCGGTGAACTGAGTGAGATACTCTCCATATCGTTGATATGATCAACTAAAATTGGGTGGCAACACTACTCCAGAGAGATACCCATTGCCTCCATTGTTATTATCTCTGAGGCATCATCCTGTTCCCATGCTTGCCGCACTATTCGACCTACAGAGATATATTCCGGTACCGTATGTTGTAGTAGCAAGAATACCATTCTTCCCATAGTTTCCTATCCCTGTAGGATCCCGATAGTGTCAACTCCCGGTTATAGTTCATACCGCCTGACGATTCCAGTATTCCTCATAATCAAGGGTTCCACCATCTTTAATACTCGTGAAAATCTTTTCAGAGAAAAAATAAAGCTCCTCAAGGAGTGCAACTCGATTCAAAGTCTTAATACGAGCAATCGACAAATTCTCGACAGCGAGAATCACGCTTGTGATAATCATCGCAAAGAGTGTCATAGAAATCATCAGCTCAAGGATTGTGAATCCACGATTATTCTGGGTCTTTTGTTTTGCGAGCATAGAGCTGAGAAATGAGAAGTAGTGGAACAAATAAGGCTCGTCCAAGCTTTATGGCATTTGGCTTCTGAACGAATGAAGCAGGGCCAATAGAGATTATATCATGTGTAATGGAGTATTGTTCTGATATTATCGGGATTTTTTTACCGAAAAAAATGGACATAAGTCCACTAGAAGACCTATGAATATATCAAAAAAAAACTAAACCAATATGTATCCATATGTTTTGTAACATATCTCTTGAAAAAAAAGAAAATATATATATCCTAACGCCTATGTCTGATTATATTACAAATTCCAAAAATCGAAAATTAAAAACAAAAATTCTTTTGTTTTTATCACGTATCAATATTTGAGCTGGAAAACTTCCCCTTTCAGGACGTGCAATCATCTTAATGGAGTGTATACTTTTTGCATCCATTTTCTTTCCATGGTTCCGTTTAGCGTATCTTGATGGGGCCATTGAA
Source organism: Candidatus Altimarinota bacterium (assembly GCA_043780775.1). Classification (GTDB taxonomy): domain Bacteria; phylum Patescibacteriota; class Gracilibacteria; order BD1-5; family UBA2023; genus JABFSX01. The sequence continues at coordinate 26,938 of JAYWCE010000131.1, forward strand.
CAATACTACGCATTTTCATCATATTCACTCTATATTGGATATCTCATAGTCACTGCTATGGTCATAATTCCTTTTTGTCTGCTTTCTCATACTAAAAAAGAATATATAAGGACGCTTGTGCCGTTTAGGCTCTCCGATACTCAAGCCATTGTTTTTATTACGAGCATACTTCTCTCGACGCTTATTAATCTGATCATTATCAATACTATATATAATACACAAATAGCTGCCCACTGAGCGACACTAGGAATAGGCTACAAGATAGCCTTCTCATCCGTGATTTGTATTCTTATTTCTGCCCATTTTTTTTCTCAGTCAAACAAGGCTACCAATACAGATATATATTATATAGACCATCAAACTCATGATGAACTCCTCGAATATCGTTGAATACTTACTGATGATGAAAAAAATAAAAAGAATATGAGCCTCCCAATTTAAACTTGACTTTGTGTGAAAAACTATATTATTAGTCAAGTAATAGCTCTCGGTGGAATCGAAAAAGTATCCAATTAATTCACTCAATATGTCTACAGTAGCAACCGAGATCCAGAATACTTTCGAGACGATTCTCTCCTCTCTCGCTGAGAAAGAACGCTCTGTGATAATCCGTCGTATCGGGCTCAAGTGAGAACGAGAGACACTCCAAGAGATCGGTGATACCTATGGTATCACCCGTGAACGAGTTCGTCAAATCGAGGATGTCGGTATCAAAAAAATCGGTCGCATCATGCGAACGAGCCCCCTCATGAAGATCCAAGAATCTGGAGAAAAGATTCTCCAGATTCATGGCGGTATCATGACTCGAGAGCGGCTCATATCTGCCATAATCGCTGATATCGGCATTGAGTGATCACTCAACTATAATATCATCGATGTACTTCTCCAGGCTGACTACAACCTCCAGAGATCCAAGCCCCAGCTTGGAACGAATACCTATTTTCACTTCGCAGAAGTGACCAAGAAAATGGTAGAAGCAGTACACAAAGAGGCTCTCAAGATTCTCAAAAAGAAGGGAGATATAATGGAAGCAGTAGTGCTCTACGATACCATCCACCTCGCTCTCTTTGCCCAGTTCGGCAATCTCTCGAATATCATCCTCGATTCAATCATGGATATATTCCTCGATATCGTGAAAGGAGAGGAGAAATATATCGGTCTCGAAAAATGGAAAATTCTCAATCCAGCAACCCTGAAAGATAAGGCTATCTATGTCCTCAAAAAGAAAAAAGAGCCTCTGCACTTTCTCGATATTGCGGAAGCTATAACAGAAAGATTCAATGAACCAGTAAAAACATCTACAATTCATAATGAACTCATTCGTAATAATGAATTTGTACTTATCGGTCGTGGTATCTATGTACTCAAAGAGTGGGGATATAAGGATGGGACTGTGCTCGATGTTATCCTCGAGATCTTCAAAAAGGCAGGTGCTGCCCTCTCAACAGAAGAGATCACCGATCGTGTGCTCAAGGTTCGTCAAGTTAAGATCACTACGATCTATATGAATCTCCAGAACAAGAAATATGTGGAACGAGTTGGACGCAATCTCTACCAATCAAAATAGGAATCATACTATCCGTAAAATCACTTGATCTAATAGTCAAGTGATTTTTATTGTATAAAGTGAATAAATATGGCAGGATAAGACTATATATCTACATATTACCCCCCCCATGCCAAATATCTATCATATCCTAACAACTGAGATCCTACTCACAGCATTTGTCTCTACTATCCTCGTTCCATCACAGATCATCTTCGCAGAGGATATTCCCCACATCGATGTGCCAGTAGTGATCACAGAGATTCTACCAGTAGCTATCACGGACTCTGGTACTACGAGCCATCTTCCCTCGAAAGACGGCTCCATGAGAAGTGAAGATGTAACGACAGACACAGGATCAATCACAAGCTCTGGTTATAGTGCCACTAGTAGTGGCACTACGATACTAGAGAATATCATCTCTTCAATAACTCCTCCCATAGATACAGAGAGCATCACTACTACTGGATCGATCAATGATCGAGAGAGTGAACTGGACCTCTCGGATCCATCTCTGAAGATGTCCTCACACCCGACAGATACCCATCCTGAGGCACAGATCCTCGTACAGTTCAAGACAGATATTGATGGATATATTGGACAATATCAGGTCGATCAGGTTGAAAATACACATGATCTCAAGACGACTGAGACGATCAGTGAGCAAAATATCGCCGTTATGGAGATCGACAATCCTGCTACCATCGATATGGTCTCATCAATGAGTATTGCAGATTCTTTTGTTCATACTGGTTCCGTAGATCCAGTACTCGAGCAAGCTATCGATGACAAGATCGAAGAACTCAAAACAGATCCTCGAGTTGAACATGTACAACGAAACTTTGTCTATCAGACACAAGCAACTGTCAATTCTGGATTTCCTCAACTCTGGGCTCTGGATAATCAAGGACAATCTGTCAATGGTATCACTGGTACTCCTGATGCCGATATCGACTATCCTGAGGCGATCACCTATGCGGGGAACAAGATCGGATCTGGAGTGATCGTAGCGGTACTCGATACGGGTGTCGCATATCGTCATCCTGATCTCGCACCACATATGTGGGATGGTGCCAACTGTCTCTCAGATACTGGGGCAACCCTCGGAGGATGTATCCATGGGTATGACTTCACAAACAATGATCTCGATCCAATGGATGATATGAGACATGGGACACATGTTGCTGGTACTATCGGAGGAGTGAGCAATAGTGATGGTGTAACAGGTGTTGCACTCAATGTACAGATCATGGCAGTAAAGGTACTCAGTCCATATGGAGGTACAACCTCCGATATCATCCGTGGTATCAATTTTGCTGCCAAAAATGGAGCCAGAGTTATCAATGCAAGTCTCGGTATCATGAGATCGACACATACAAAGTCAGATTTTGACTATCTCATGTATGGGGCTATACAAGATTTTCCTGGACTTTTCGTGGCAGCAGCAGGTAATAGCGGTATGAATAGTGATGGTACATATAAATCATTCCCTGCAGGATTCGGAAGTGATACGGTCGTATCATGAGAAACTATTATCGATAGAGAGCGAGCTGTACTCTCATGAGAAGACATCATCCCTGCTCTGCAGAATGTCATCTCTGTAGGAGCTACTGATCAAAATGATAACCTCGCATCATTCTCTAACTATGGGACAAAATCAGTCCAGATCGCAGCACCAGGAGTCAATATCTATAGTAGTGTCCCTATTAGGAGTATTGTAGGTGCCCCAGAACTCATCAGTTATGCCAATGGATGGACGAGGAAAGCTTGATCCAGTCCAAATACCTGGACCACACGACCCCATGCTGTCGTATCAGGTGAAGTGATGGATATATCTTCTGTGCTCTGGGCGGATGTGCGTACGCCGTATGTATCATGAGAGTCATCATATATCGAGAAAACTATCGCCAACCCCAATCGAGATGTCGCTAAGGTACTCATCACAACTTGGTGTGATACACCCTCTACAGATGATCAGATTGATATACTCCTCAGTAACAACGGAGGTCTCTATAGTCGAGTGGATTGGATCAATGAATGATTCAACTACTATGAGCCATCGGGTCGATGGCTCAATATCGATGGACACACTGGAGCTATCGCACAATATCGTGTCACCGCCAACACAGATCTCTATAATGCTACAGGATCATTTGATATCAGACTCAAATGGGTCACAGATAGTGTAGATACTACAGAAAGTGGAATACCAAACTATGGATGTTTTGTAAAAGATATCCAGATAGATCGGTCTATTTCAGGTGGCTATGATAGCTATGATGGCACCTCCATGGCTTCACCACATGTCGCTGGTGCTGCGGCTCTCGCATGGAGCTATTCACCGACAGCGAGTGTGCAGGATATCAAGAATGCGATCCTCTATGGAGCTGACGATAAGCCTCAACTTATAAGCCAGATATATGGAGGTAAACGACTCAATATCATAGGAATACTCAAAGCCCTCGAACATCCTACTATATCTCTCGATAAACTCACTCTTTCAGGTGAATCTGGAGTCAAGATCAAGGTCAAAACAAATCCTGCCAATATGGATGCCTCACAATATCTCTCGATCTCAAAGAATGCTGATTTCCAATGAGCATCAGGATACCTCTGAGCGGCACAGACGCTCGCAGCCAATGGAATCATCTCTGTACAAGCGACGGAGAACTGATACCTCCTCGAAAACACTATCACTCGGGCAGAACTTGCCATGATCGCAGCAAAAATATGATGATATACTCCCACATGATGTCAATGAAATATATTTGCTGACGTAAGATCCAATCTTTGAGATAATTGTGGCTATATCGAGGCTCTCGCTGAAGCTGGTATAATAACGACAACAACAAGTACATTCCGTCCCAGTAGTGTTGCAACTCATGGTGAGATCTATGCTATACTCCTCAGTAGCATAGGAGAAATAGCAAGCACAGATACTGGCAGTAATAGCAATATTATCACTGAAACTGGGGTATTGGCCCAGTATGCTCGGAGAGCTATTGAACTAGGGTGTAGTATAAGTACCCCACTTGACCAATACACCTCAAGATGACATATGTATTGATTTGCTATGTGTATGGGATGACTGGGGGATATATCTCAGACTCAATGATACTATCTCCAACAAGATGGAATTGGTGCTAATCAATTTGAGTTCACTCATCTTACACCAGATACGACATACTATTTCAGGATGCAATCTCATGGACGACTCTTTTCGTCTCCAGAGTCTCCTACCTACTCCTTCCGTATTCCTCGTCTCATCCCACAGACGGGGACGGGCAATGTATCATCATCTGGATCAGTCTATCTCTCTGGGAGTACTATGAGCGGTGTGACCTATGGTACTGGAGTTCAGACGATCATCCTCACAGAGAGCGGTGCGAGTCGAGCTACAGCTACGATACCTCTCTGATGACTCACGATCACGAGCTCTGGTGCATGGGATGGGATCATCCAGTCACCGATCTTCATTTCATCAGCAACAGGGATCACACTAGGAGCAACGAGTACAAGAGTCCAATCGATCTATATGATCGGTAATGAGACTACTTCTCTCATACTCTCTGGAGGACTCGCTACGATCTCGATACGGGTCAGTGGGACGAATGGATCTACACTTCCTGTCTATCGATCACCTGATTCATCGACTCCATTTACTCAGATTGCTATCTGTATCGTAACAGGCGAAACCTGTACATTCACGACAGATCACTTCTCACTTTTTGCTGTAGGGGCACCGCTAGTGCCAATTGTCATACCTCCTACATCATGAGGGTCATCGAGTGGACCAGGTGGTGGCTGAGGAGGAAATAGTAGTGTATCCTTTCTTAGTCCCGTCACAGCTAGCTTGACTCTAGGGGTACCAGCAAAAACCTGAGTAACCATACAACAGCTACAGGTACCGGTACTCATTCCAGCTCGACTTACTACATCATCGATTACCAAGTTTTTAAAAAATATAGATCTGAGTCTCTCTTCTGAGTCAATTTTTGATCAGCAGATTCTCCCACTCATCATGCAAATCCGATCTGACAAAAATAGTATCGAAACAAGGAAAATAGAGTATGCTGTTATCTTGCGTTCGATGGAACAACAAAAGAGGCAAGTAAGATGAAACACAGGGAAATATCACACATACATATCACTCGAGCAGGCTACCCTACGCAACTATATCGACTTTTTGCGAGGTCAACGGTAATCAGCAGATATTATCACGATCAAACCCAACACCATGAGATGTACCAATACGAATACATTGAGTGCGAGAAATGCTCCTCCAAGAAGAATTGCAGTCTGCAGTTCTTCTTTTTGGTTTTTCCAATGACTAACCAGAGTATATCCGAGTAGAGTAAGTGGCAATATCCCATACTGGAATAGTATATCGAGAAATACATTGTGAGAGGAATCGATCAGGCCTGTAGGAGGAAAATAGGCATCTACGATGAGCGAGCGAGCAGTAGTAAAATGAGATACTATTGAATCAGGACCGAATCAGATCAAAAATGAAATCGGCTCTCGCAGCATCATAGAAATACTCTCTCGCATCAGGACGAACCGACTCGTGAGTGATAGTATCTTCTCAGAATCGAGATAGAGGCTCCCGATATAGCTACCAACTAGAGCAAAAACCAGAACCCCAACGAGCGAAATCACAGCTGAAATACCAACATAACGAAGCAGAGAGTAGAGTAAATAGAGTCCGAGTAGAGCAATGGCAATATAGCTCCCTGTTGTCACTATGGCGAGTGATAGGAGTCCGAGTACGATCCATCTCTCAGGAGAACGAATCCAAGCAAGCAATGGAATAAAAAGAAGTAGGTACCCAGCTACATAGTTCGGGTTGCCGAGCGTGCTCGATGATCGCCCAGGATACATCGATAGCATATCCGATCTCCCATAGATATCGAATATGCCACCCATATGCTCTCAGAGAGCGATCAGGGCAACAAGAATAGCACTTGCAGTGCTCCATGAGATATATTGTCTCAGTTGCTCTCTCGGGCTCGCTATCAGGAGGAGAATGAGCCAGAGAATACTACTATAGAAGAGGTACCCATGGTGTTTTTCATAACTTCCAAGCAACCAGGCCATATCGATAGATCAGTTAAAATAGAGTGCCGATACAATGGGAATAACGAGCAAGAGAGCAATAGTATGAGCATATTTGCGTACGATATCCCAAATACGACATGGATAACGTATCAGTCACTCTATACATGCAATGAAGAGTAGGATCAGGAAGAAATATACCTTGTATCGCTCGAACGAATAACTCTCTCCTATAGTCAGACCAAGTGGTGAGAATACATGAGAGAAGTAGAGTGGAAGTGAGAAAAAAAGAACACGAAGCGAATACATAAATAGTTAGTCATTTTGAAATGCGCTTTCTAAGCTCTCTAATCACCACTGTAATTGATCTTTATCATCCTTTCAAATATTGAGTTCCGATATTCTCTCTCGTACAACGATACTGAGTTTGGGTGCTCCTCCGAACCGCAGTCACAGTATTGCTCATTCTTTGCGTATTTCTTGTCCATTATCAGAAGATATTTCAATTTCTGTCCATTCAAGATTTCGAGTTGGATCTTTTATAGTTGTGTTTATTTTTAATGAAAGCTCTGAGGCAACTTTATGTATATGAGACCATGACATGCCTGTGATAGTATCTCAAGTCAAAAGAGATCAGACTTGTGCTTCTGAAATGTATATTTTTATATCTGGTTGTTTGTTGATTAATGCAATCATATGAAAAATTATTTCCCCATAAATTTCTGTATAATCATCAATGGAATCTTCTCAAACTCTGATGCATAGCCAACAACACGATCAGCGAAACCGAGAATCCGCTCGATACGATCCATCGTCTTGTAGACTCTATAGAGGATCATCGAGATAAGTGTGCCAATCGGGAGCAGGATGATCGCGAGGACCATATAGAGGATGTCGAGGGCGTTGAACATGGTAGAGAATATTAGTTAGTTATGAGACTAGAGTGATTGGAGTGGGTCCAGTATCGGTTGGTCTTTTGGTTCTATTTTTATGTATACTGGAGCTTGCCACCACTGCTTGATTGCCGTGATATCAGTAGAGTGAAACGTCTCTTCTCACTGGAATATAACTCGCATATCGAGTGGACTCATGAGTCCCAGATGAGTCGCAAGATCTCGCGACTCGACGAGTGAGACATACCGGAGTCGAGCTGTATCCATGAATGCTCGAGTCAACCAGAGAAGAGAGAGGAGTCGGATCTCCTGAGCTATAGGCTGCGTCTCATCATAGGCAATGAGTATAACTCGCTTCTCAGTGATGAGCGTATCGTACTCAGCTTGTGTTTTGATAAAAAGAGGTGTCATCTGTATCTGTTCTTCTGTGAATTCTGCAGCCTTTTTTCCATATTGTTTTGCTCGGTCGAGATACGGATCCATCTTGGAGATATATGGTGTCATTGTTTCTGTGAGTTTTTTCCAGTCCATAGATGATGAGTTATTATGTGTCTAGTATACCAGGAGAGCCCATTTGTTGCAAATCTTTTTTAGGAGAACCGAGAATACTCAGGAAATCGGGCGGATATGGTGCCTGGATCATGAGTTTTTTATGAGTTCGAGGGTGCACAAAGGTCAGAGACTGAGCATGGAGGAGCTGACGAGTGATACCCAGATCACGGCGGATATATGAGTTGATACTCTTGTCACCATATGCCCGATCAGCGAGGACTGGATGTCCGATATACGCCATATGGACACGGATCTGGTGTGTGCGGCCCGTCTCGATACGACACTCGAGGAGAGAGAAGGACTGATGAGCAATGAATGTCTGGAGTACAGTATAATGAGTTATGGCACTCTGTCCTGCCCCATCGACTCGGACTTTTGCCTCATTTTTGGCATTGTCGATCCGCAGGAGTCGGGCTCGGATCGTATCCTGTCGCTTGGTAGGGATACCGAGCACGATCGTGTGATAGACCTTCTCCATATCATGGGCCTGGAGCTCGGTCAATAGCGTTTCGAGTACTGACTTATCCTTGGCAATGAGGAGACAACCACTCGTATCACGATCGATCCTATGCACGAGAGCAGGGCGGAATGTGAGACTGTCATATCGTCCTTGGAGATAGTCTTGCACCTGATCGATGATATTGGATTCCTTCGTCTTATGATCTCCAGCATGGACATTGATTCCAGCGGGTTTGTTCACCACCATCAGATACTCATCCTCATAGAGGATATCGAGCTCAACTATCTCTTTTTGTTTTTCTCGGGTTTCCATTGTGACACTATCACTCTTTCATTTGATATCAGCCACGAATCCCTCCATCTCGATATCCGTGAGCCAGAACGATACCTCATCTCAGAGTTCCAATTTATAGGTCTGATCTTTTCGTTTTGTATTTACCTTGATCTTGCCAGTCCGTAGCATCTTGAAAATACCACCGAGTGGAGCACCAGGGAGATATTTGCGGACAAATCGGTCGAGCCGTTGTCCAGCATCAGCAGGATGAGAGATAACTAGAGAGATCATTATTGGAGAATAGCGAAGTCAGTAGCAGTGTTGGTTGTAATCTGTGGTATACGCACCTGGCGAGAGCGGAGGTATCCGAGCACATAGGCTGACGAGTCAATGATCATATATTGACTCGGTATTGTTACAGGAAAACTAATCTGGTATTCAAGAAATGGGAATGATTGTCATAAATCTGTCACAAATGAGCGTATCATTGATAACTTCAGGGTACATTGAAATCAGGCACAATTTGATCCATACGCACTATAAAAGTTTCAAAATTGCATCGATACTCCAGTATTTGTAAGTCCATTTTTACTAGTAAGTGTAGGAAGCGGTGTATTGTTTGTGATATGGATTCATTGAAAAATCTCTGTTTCTCCACTTGCGTAGAGTGATGCTCATGAATATCCAAAAGTCCAAAGGATAACTCCTGAGCTACTAGAACTCCCAGTATTGCTAACTGCACCTAGGATACTAGGAACTCTAAAATGAAAAATCACAGTACTCCAATCAATAATTCCAGCAGGAATAACGATCTGAACTGGTTCACCTATACCGATAATATTCCAGTTAGAGTCAAATGAGCTATTTCATTTTCATGGAAGTCCTCATGCTCACTGTTCAGGCATCATCGTGCCACCCGTATATGCTGTGAGTGTCCGTCATGTAGCAGCAGTTCATTCTATTTTTGTAGGTATCTTCCATGGTTCTGCTCTGGTCATCAGGCCATCCATCAGTTGTTCCTCGATGAGTCCTGTAGCGAGATAATAGGACTGAGCAGAGTTACCGATACCACCACTCGTCTTCCCAAGATTCAGGATTTTCTCGAGAAAACTGGTCGTCAAGATCGTCAGTAACACGACGATAATGAGCCCGACGATAAGGGCAGAGCCCCTATGTGATTGAGTAGGATTATACATTTGGTTTGGTGGTAATGATTTTCTCTTCGAAATAGGATGAGAGTATTTCGATACCCACATGTTCACCTCCCGCGAAGAAGAGTCCTGTACCAACCGAGGCATTCAGGAGGATATATTTCTCTTGTTCGGTGAGTTTGAATACGTTCTGCAGGACATCGATGGATGCAGGTGACTGCTTGAGAAGGAGTTGGATCGATGAGTTAGTCACGATCGCCTTGCCATATGATGATCCCATGAAGTCCTCGACATCCTGGGTGATCGTCGTGACCCCGAGTCCATATTTTCGAGCTCTTTTTACAAGACCAAAAAGAAATTTCGCTGAGTCCTCATATTGCATGATATTCCATGCCTCATCGACGACGAGGAATCGCTTCTTCTCACTCGATCTCGCTACATTCCACACGTAGGTAAGGAGGATATACATAGCGATCGGGCGGAGAATATCATCGAGGTCTCGTACAGAGAAGACGACGAGTCATCACTTGAGGTCGACATTCGTCGGTCGAGAGAATACTCCAGAAAACACTCCGAATATATACTTCTCGAGTCGATTTACGAGTCAAACAGCTCCATCCATCGTTTCGAGAACCGAGTAGAGATCCTTCAGGAGTGGTATCTCTTTGCCATCGATAGAGTCATCCTCCATCGTGATGCCCTTGAGTGAGTAGGTCGTGATGATCGCCTTCTCGAGGAGTGCTTCTTCATTCGGAGTGATGATACCGAGCATGAGCCTGAGGAGTCCGATCATATTCACGATAGCTCAGCGGAGAAGATCCCCAATATGGGTTTCACTATCTTTGAGTGAACGTGGGAGATCGAACGGATTGATCTTCTCATTGGAATTCAGGGAAATATTGAGATACGTACCTCAGACCGTATCTACGAGTGCTTTGTACTCATTCTCTGGATCGAGGACGATGACATCTGTCCCCATCATGAGGGCCCTGAGGATCTCGAGTTTCACGGCGAACGATTTTCATCATCCTGACTTGGCAAATACACACATATTGGCGTTCTCAGAACGGAATCGGTCGAATATGATGAGTGACTTATTATGAGTATTTATACCATAGAATATCCCATCATCCTGAGAGAGAGAGTTGGAGCTAAATGGAAATGTAGTAGAGAGACCCTTTGTTGAGATATTGCGGAACACATTGACTTCATCACGAGCAAATGGACCCGTCGCAATGAATCCTTGCTCTGCCCTGAGAAATGTTTGCTTTGTGAGGATATTGCGGCCTGCGAGCATCATATCGAGCATATTCGTCAGTTTTTTCATCTCATCTTCACTCTCTGCATAGGTCGTGATATAGAGTGAGAAGTGAAAATACTTCTCCTGACCACGCGTGAGATATTGCTGGAGTTCTTCAACATCTTGGATCTGAGCATCGAGATGGGGATCTCCGATGAGTCATTTGCCATTATTCATAGCTCGCTGTGATCCGAGTTGAGTGAGTCGCTTACGGAGAAACTTCATCACACGAGCTGAATCAACTGGATAGATATACATAGAGATATCAAACTTCACATCCCAGTTGATGAGCGGTGAGAGCCAATTCCCCTCGAGCACATCAGGATAGGCATAGGTGAATATTGTCCGAACATAGGTATCTCCGATTTGGAGCTTGGTTGGGTCAATCCGCATCATCGCAGGAGCAATCGCATCCTTGATGAATGCCAGTGACTCATTGTATTCCCTCTCAGTATCCTTGAGTTCCATCGCCTCTTCTCGCGTCAGCTTGCGATCTCCAGCATCGATATATGATGGCACTGATACAGCAGTACTCGGTGATACTGATAGATTTGGCGAAGGTGTCGAAGTTGGCGATATAACGGTATTATGAGATCCAGAAAAAGATACTGGAGTGAGTGATTCGAGTCATTCAACATCTCAGGTATAGTTTTTGGTGATGAGTTCTGTGAGAGTAGGGAGAGACATGGGTGGTATATGTTATGTTACAGATTGTTCTATTTTTTTGAGTCACCAGTTCCATTCAGTTATATTGGTGCTATCTATATGCTTATAGATATCGAGGAGAGTTTGTGCTTCTTGTCAATCACTATTATATCCCACAACAGCGAGAGAGATATCATCATACTGTTTATGTTTATACCCCATCCATGCAGAGAGATCGATAGTAAGTTGGCGAAATATATTTTCTGGATTTTTGATATTTATAGACATGAGCGAATCTATAATATGATCAACACCAAAGAGTCTACCTGTCTGTTCAGAGCGATATCTTGCCTCACTGATACCATCAGTATAGAGTACGATGATATCTCCGGGATCAAAAGCAATCTGTTGTTCTTTGAGAATTTTAGTAGAATCTTTAACCATACCAAGTGCAACACCACCACTTTTAACTTTATAAACCTTATTTTCCTTAGTCTTATATACGAGGAGAAATTCATGTCCTGCACCTGTATAGTACATTTTTTTGGCTGTAGCATCCCAACGGAGCATCACTGCCGTCATCATCATATTCTGTTTGATACGAGGTTTGAGAATCAGATTTGTCTGTGCAAGGATGTTTGCGCCATTGGATTCAGAGAGGGAGAATGCAGATACCAGAGCATTGACCATCATCATGACGAATCCTGATGGTACCCCATGTCCAGTGACATCACCAATATAGATATAGTGATTATTATCACGACCAGGGATAATATCGAGCGAGTCTCCACCAACCTCTGATGCTGGAGTTGTCGCCATAGCGATGGTGAGTCCTGGTACTATAATATTCTGGTAATCAAGTGTCTGCTTCTGGATCTCACTCGCGATCTCAACCTCAGATCGGAGCTTGCGACCATCACGGAGTTCTTGTTTGAATACTCGTAGAATCTGAAGTGATTTAATAAAAAATATAATAACCTGATTCATTCCTCCGCTCCATGCATTTGGTTGTATTTGTGGCTCCTCTTGGATACCCGTCATAAAACGAGCAATATCCCTTGTTAATAGCTGAATGGGGCCGATATACGCCTTATACAGGATAGTATAAAGTATTGGAAATTGAATAATAATCAGAATCGAGGCAAGAATCGTATTTGAATTTACATAGTCACTCATAAATCCATATTCTCAAAATCAAAAAAGAATAAAGCCATCCACAATAACAAGAAGTGAAACAATAATGGGGAGGATTTGGTGAAGCATAATAATGGGAATTATTGAGTTGATTTATTGGTATCAGTGATTGGAACTATTGAGTCTGCTTCTTCACGGACTATCCCCATGCGAGCCTCGAGTTCCATATCAACATATTCTTTTTTACGCCCATACATTTTTCGAGAGTATTCCTTGATGATCTTTGAGACCTCAGCATTCTTATAGGTATTGTCCCAGAGCGTTTTCATATCGAATGGCCTGGTGGTCGCATTGTCGATGTTGAGCTTGCAGTAGGTGGTGAAGTTCGCGATACCGATGATATCCTGTTGCGAGAGGAGCGGTGCGTATTCTTTTTCCAGATACTCTGCATCATCCGCTCCAACCTTGAACGACATGATCGTCCCCGCATTCCCGAATACTGCATCCTTGATCGACGGTTTATCTCATTTTTTGGCTCCATTGCCACCGATCTGGGCGATGAACTGATGGGCCATGATGAGTGCGAGTCGATACTTGCGAGCCTCGGAGAGGATCTCCCCGAATGTATCCGTTGCAAAGTTCTGGAACTCATCTACATAGAGATAAAAGTCCTTGCGGAGCTCCTCCGGCATATCCGCTCGACTCATCGCCGCCATATTGATCTTGGAAACCATTATCAAACCGAGAAGCTGAGCATTGAGATCTCCGATTTTTCCCTTGGAGAGATTTACCATGAGTACCTTCTGATCGTCCATCACCTTCCGCAGGTTAAATGCTGACTTCGTCTGACCGATGATGTTTCGCATCGTCGTATTGGTGATGAATGGTCCGAATTTCGCAGAGAAAAATGGTATCATCTCCTGCTTCTCACGATCTCCAGTCTGAGCGTACTCATGTTCCCAGAACGCTCTTACCATCACATTTTTGATTTTTGAGACTTTATATTTCATAAATGCTTCATCCACAAAGAGTCGTGGTACATCGATGAGTGTACCACCATCCTCCGAATCATCCATGAGCGTGAGACATCCATTGCGGAAATAATGTTGGATTCGAGGACCGAATATCTCATCCCCATACATCTTGATGAATATCGAGGTGGCATCGAGTGCCGCTCGATCTTTTTCTATTGCCTGCAGTGCTGGTTCGGTCGCGATGAGGTCAAGCATATTGAGTCCGAGTGGTCGCTCGTAGTCTGATGGATCGAATATGATCATATCTTGAGCCCGTTCCTTGGGCGTGAAGGCGAGGATATCCTCAACAAGATCCCCATGCGGATCGATCACACAGAGTCCATCCCCATTCCAGAGATCCTGACGAGCCAGGTATCCGATGAGTACTGACTTTCATCCTCCTGACTTACCGATGATATAGTGATGTCGTCCGCGATCCTTGCGATCAAAATATATCGGCGTCTTCATATTGCGATATTCATTCCATCCCATCAAAACTGCCTCTTTATAGAGAGGAAATCCCCCGAGCATTCGTTGAGCATCGATCTGTACAGGGGTCTTGCCCGCATCGACCGGCTTGCCCATATCGGCTCCCTCTGAGAATACAGAGATAGGCATACCACCCGTGAGTTGGAGATTCTTGTTCTCATCTCGATAGAGGTTTTTATTTTTATCTACCCGCAAGAGCGATCCATCAGAGGTGAAAATGGAGCCCGACGCATCCCGCTTATAGTCCTTGAGGATGAGTGGGATTTTTGGGAACTTCAGATTCTGTGGGATCGAGAGCATCTTGTAGTCGAGCCACGCGATGATCGGGGACTTGTTATACTTGATATCAGGGAAATGGAATATCGTCGACATCTCATCAGAGGAGAATCGAGAGATCTTCTGGAAAATCCCGATGAGGCGATACCCAAATGCAAAATAACGAAGCGGCGTGAATAGGATACGCAAGATATCCTCTATCATCTGCGGATTGTCGAGCTGATTATTGTATTCATCAGTAAAAATAGAGGTCGCAGCCACGAGGGACTGGAGCCCCTGATGAGCCGACTCACGGGTATCGGATGAAACCAATATGCGGATCGATGCCTCGAATCCTGGTTGTCCAGCCGATTCCCCCACCATCTTTTGTGCCTCAGTCTCTGCCTGATTGAATATCTTGTACGAGTCACCACTACTCGCCCCTGGTGCGTTCGATGCGGTTTCCTCATTGGCGATAAATCGAGAGAAAAACCAAGAAATCGGCGTGAGGAGAAATCCAATAGCACTCATAAAAAATCCATTCTTGAGTCCTTTTTTGTATTCTCCCTTCGCGACGAGGCCGGCCGCCTTCTTAGCCTTGCGATTCCAACTGTGCCCGAGTGGCTTCATCACTATCTGGATGGCTGCAACATCGGTTTTTTTGAGTGAACCGAAGTTGTTGGTAAATGACGAGAGTGGATCATCCTCGAAGTACTTGTAGGTCTTGAGTGGATAGATATCATCATTGCGTTTGCTTATAGACGCAGCCTCGAGCGCATATCATCGTGGCTTGATTTCTGGGAGATCGGCTTTCGCGATCAGTTTTACCTCAGCATCGGGATAGTTCGAGGTCACCTGTTGCGTGATCAGCGTCATATGCTCCTGATACGCCGCCAGATAAAAATGAACCTGACCATTGGCGTAGATCATCTCAAGGGAGATCTTCGCATGAGCGAAGATGAAGTTGAGGATCGTATTCCACGCACTGATCGTCGATATCTTGTGAACACTCTTATAGAAGAGCGTCATGATACCGATCTTCTCTTTGAAGTCTTTTTTAGTATCTTGCTCCTTATCCAGCTTGGAGTCGGCACGAGGAAGGGTCACCTTCATATATCGCATACGGGGAGTCATCATCACCTCATAGGTGAGTCGCATCAGTCGGATACAAATCCAGATGATGATGACCGCGAGGAGGATATTGACGATATTCTCAGCAATATACATGAAACTCTCCCAGAGCGTAGACCAGAGTGATGGAGTCGCCTTTTCTGAGCGAGTAGCTGTTCTCACACTGATCGCGAGAACAGGCTGGAATGTAGTGAATATCGCAACGATACTGAGGAAGAATCTGTTCATACTGCCCATATTAGCAGATACAGTGCATTTCACAAAAAAAAACCCAACTTTTTGCTTTACAACAGAACAAAATCGTGCAAAAGAAAATGAAAATCCGAGGAGTCACTTGCATTTCATGGTTGGATATCTACAATGCTCTGGAAATCCTAACTCGTACACTATGCAAAAACTCTTCTCCTCATCCATCTACGGCATATCTGGTCATCTCGTAGAGGTCGAGGTTGATGTCATCACAGGGATGGGACAGTTCACGGTCGTCGGACTCGGTGATGCAGCAATACAGGAGAGTCGAGAGCGAGTACGCAGTGCGGTGAAGAATTCTGGATATAGCTTCCCGGCTGGGGCCCGTATCACGGTGAACCTCGCACCAGCTGATCTGAGGAAGAAGTGACCCATCTATGATCTTCCGATTGCCCTCGGTATATTGGGCAAGGATATAGATTTTCGGACAGATATAGTTTTAGAATCGCTCTTTCTCGGGGAGCTCGCTCTCGATGGACTCGTGAGACCGATCCAGTGAGCCCTCCCAGCAGCGATACTCGCGAGAGAACTATGAATGAAGCGAATATTCCTCCCCATCGATAACACCCTCGAGGCATCAGTGATCCCTAATATCGATGTGATTGGCATTGCCTGTCTCGCCGATGCAGTCGATATCCTAACTGGAGATACCCCTATCCCAGCATGAGTAGTCCGACCAGACCCTGTAGAAAATGAGAAATGAATCTATTCACCCGACTTCTCAGACATCATCGGACAGGAACATGCGAAGCGAGCCCTCCTCATCGCTGCTGCTGGCGGACACAATATCTTGATGCAGTGACCACCAGGAAGTGGTAAAACAATGCTAGCAAAAGCCATGGCAGGAATCCTCCCAGATATGGAACTCGAGGAACAGATCGAACTGTCGAAAATATATTCCGTAGCAGGGCTCCTGACTCGGGATCTCCCACTCATTGTCGATCGTCCATTCCGAGTGATCCACCATACAGCGAGTGAGGCATCGATCATCGGTGGTGGTAGAGAGGCGAGACCTGGTGAGATATCACTCGCACACAAGGGAGTACTATTTCTCGATGAGTTCCTCGAATTCAGCAAATCTATACTCGAAACACTTCGCCAGCCTCTCGAAGATGGCGAGATCACGATCAACCGTGTCAATCAATCCTGTCGATATCCAGCTCGTTTTTCCCTCGTAGGTGCGATGAATCCATGTCCTTGTGGGTATATGGGTGATCCTGAGAAGCCGTGTGTTTGTTCGCCAATGGCGATCGACAAATATCGATCTCGTCTCTCTGGGCCCATCCTCGATCGTGTCGATATATTCATCCAGGTGCCACGGGTCAAGACAGGTGAACTCTGAGAAAAACGATCTGGACAAACGAGTCGAGAGCTCAAGGAGAGAGTCATGAAAGCCAAAGAAATGCAACATACCAGATTCGCAGGAAAACGCATCCACTCCAATGCTGAGATGTCGAATGTCGAGATCGAGCAGCTCGCAGATATCAGCCAAGATGGAATCAAGATCGCCATATCATCGACAGAAAAGCTAAAGCTATCGACTCGAGTATATTATCGTATACTCCGCGTTGCCCGTACCATCGCCGATATTGATAGTTCGCCAACTGTCGAAGTTCGCCATATTCTCGAGGCACTCTCCTATCGTGGTAGCTAAATAAAAATTATGTCATCCATCCTCTATATCAATCCACTCACTCCTGAGATCAACTTTCTAATTTTTGATTGAGAACAAACTATCACAAAAACTCTCGCTAAAAATCTCGACACGGCGTCGACATTTCCACGGATAGTTGTCGATATTGTCGATGAATATGGGATCGATGAGATCTGGTGCGTCACGGGGCCAGGTCCATTCACACTCATGCGAGTTGTCACACTCTCGATCAATAGTCTCACCTATACAAGAGCTATCATCGTGAAGTCGTGTCATTTTTTTGATCTCATCACGAGTGAGAACCTACCAATCATCGAGGCCAATCCACGAGAATATCTCATCAGACAGGGTGACTCAGTTATCAGCATAGCGAAGGAGCTCCTTCCAATATGAGCCTATGAAGGGATATTCTCAGATATGATCTCGACAGAAGATACAAAATCCATACAATACAGAGAGGATAGAGTCAATATAACTCGTCTATTTGCCGTCAAACAAATAGAGAATCGTATCTCTCCTATATACTTCAAACCACCCCATATCACATGTTCGAAAACCTAAAAATCCCATCGCAAATACGAGCAGGTGAACATCTCCTTATGTTACTTCATCGTCATTGGATCGTTTTTGTATTCAAAATAGGATATCTATTGATGCTCATAGTAACCACATTCATTGTTCTAACAATGAATGTGACTCTCATTACAATATTTGGTACTGCGATATTCTGGGGCTGATTGAGCGTATACTGGATGCTATTTCTCACATTTATTCTCTTATCATGGATCAACAATGAGCTCGACCTCCTTATTATCACTGATCAACGGATCATTGGTATTGATCAAATTTCATCACTCTCAAGGAGAGTGAGTGAGTGTGGTCTGGACCGAGTCCAAGAGGTTAATGCTGAAGTTAATGGAATACTGCAAACAATTCTCCACTATGGACATATACATATTCATACGGCGAGTGAGAACTCAGATATGATAATCAGCTATGCTCCGAATCCCGTAGAGAATGGAAATCGTATCAATACAATCATCAGCGAGTATCGAGCCCATCACAATGTCCCAGCAAAAACACCAACTCTATAGTAGAGTTGTCATATCGACCATTATAAAGCCATCTTGGAAAGAAAAAAGACAAAAAACTTGTCTTTTTTCTCTTTTTCATATAATGAGACTCATTCTCATTATTTTTTATCCTAATTTCTATGTCTCAAGTCTACGACACAATCATCATCGGTGCAGGATCTGCATGACTCCCAGCTGGGATGTACGCAAGCCGATACAAGCTCTCGAATCTCATCATCGGTGAGCTCCCAGGTGGAGCCCTCGCCACCAGTCACTGTGTCGAGAACTGGCCAGGAGTACTCT
>JAYWCE010000132.1:0-2869 GCA_043780775.1 Candidatus Altimarinota bacterium
ATCTTGGATCATTTCTCATATTTCTGAGGATTTCCGTTCTTTTACTCCCAAATACTAAAAGCTCATCAATACCAATATGATCAGCCTTCCGGGTAATTGGATTTATTGATCATCTGAGATCATCAGATATGAATTCCCCCCATTTTCCCATCAAAAATCCAATCATTCGATCATCATGATTACCAGTAAGGAAATCAATACTTCATCACTCCTTCTCTGCCTCTACCCGTAGTTTAGACCCATATTCCATAATTTGAAATCCACCCATGTATCGATCAGCGAGGATATCCCCACTGTTTATTATGCGCATATTCTTGCCAGTCCATATTGGTTCATTTGTTTGAGAAAATGATCAAATGACTCAAAATCTATCCATAGGAACCGCTCGTAGCCTAGCTAGGTGTGTTTTGAAATCCAGATAATTCCCATCGAGATCACCGATGAGTCAGAGTGGTTGAAGATTTGTTTCAGCTTCGATGTGATGAGAGAGTTTTTCCATTATCCTAGGATATCATATGATTGCTTTTTATGCAAAAAATCCCCTGAATTTAGGGAATTTTTTGCATAAAAGATATAATACCTATCGCATCATCATACCTGTCATATTCATCATAGTACCGGAACTCGTTGCTCCAGTTGATGTATATCCCCACTCCTGCATCCATTTTTGCATCTGCTCTATCTCTCAGCTCTGACCAGCGATGATATCATTTGCGAACTTCACGAGTTCTGGATGCTTTGATCCAGCCATCATTTTTGCCATATCGACCGCTCCCTGATGATGTGGGATCATCCCCGCTATGAATGCACTATCGAGAGCATCTCCTGTCTTTCCAACTAGCATCGCTGCCATATCGGCCATATTCATAGGCATAGAATCGTGGGAAAAAGGCATGCTAATACTTTCCATTGAGTATTTTTTACACTCAAGAAGTTTACTATGATCTTGACAGTATTCTTTTTGATTCATTTCACCTTTTAACATATGCGTTCCTCTCGGTCCATCATGATCTCAGTAGTCCCAGTCACCACGAGATGTGCCACATATGACTCAGGCGATATACGCTCCATATATGATTATGATGGCGAGACTGATACGGAGGAATGACCACCAGAATCACCCTCTACATGAACAACATATCGTATCGCATACCTCTTTCTGAGATTCTTGGGCAGGAGTTTTCTTGGTAACCATAAAAAGAAATATAAAAAATACATCTCCAGTTTGGTCTAATAAGAAAAAAATGCAAGAAACTTTCTTGCATTTCATTTTTGATATTTCGGAATTCTTCGCTCGATGGTTACATATACTTCACTTCAAAGCTATACATTCCCATCCCGCAAACTCCATTGATTGTCTCACCTGATTGGGGCGTACCGAGGTCGATCTCCGTTTCTCAAGTTGCAGGGAGATATGCCTGGTATTTTACAGAGCGGATCGAGAGTGATGATGAGCAATCATAGGTACCATTAGTTTTTGCAATGAGCTTGGTAGGAATTCCTGATTTTGCTACACTTGTTTCGGGAGAATATCCATGTTTCACATCGAGATTGATATATTGTATTCCATTTTTTACTGTTACATTGGGCGAGCTAGCAAGAGGGGTACTTTGCATTTGTATTGGGATATTTGCAACCGATGTCGAAGGAGGAGATTTGCCTTTCAGAATATAGACAATTCAGATAAGGAGAGCGAGTGATATGATAATAGAGAGAGATTTTTTCATATGATAAAATAGTAAAATAAAAATTAAATATTGAATATAGGATCCATAATCCCGAGTCCTGCGAGTCCCGCAAGAAGAGCAAAAAATCCGAGTCCAATTACCACGACTCCTGCCGAAGCAAAGAAGAGGGGTGCATGACGAGACTTCGAGAAAGAGATTGAGCTAAACGACAAGAGAGCCAGAACTGGAAGTGTACCGATAGCAAATGCGAGCATGATGAGTGATCCCGAGAGGAATGAGCCACTTGCAAGACTTGCTATCTGCATCGACTGGGTGAATCCACACGGAAGGAAAAAAGTAGAGACTCCGATAAAAATCGGTGCAAATGCGGCTCCTTCTGCTTTCTGGAACCATGCGAATATCCCTGTCGGAAGAGTGAGAGTATTTTTTCGGAGTATTCCAACAAGATTGAGTCCGAGAACTATCATTATGAGTGAACTCGCTATTCCGAGAAGAGCGGAGAAACTAAAACTCACTCAGAGACTCTTTCCGAGGAGTCCAAGAATCCCACCGAGAAGAGCAAATCATATAATACGCCCCGTATGGAAGAGTATAATAGATCGTCTACTTTTCTTCGCATCATCCTGTGAAGCCTTTGCAGAGAGCGATAGTACGAGTCCTCCGACGACCGCAAGACAACTCGATACGGATGCGACGAGTCCAATGAGGAAACTCGTCGTAGGACTGATCTTTCCTCAGATTCCCAGATTGAGTATCCCCGATTTCTGAAGGATGAAAAATCCGAGAAGAAATGCGAGTCCGATAGGGACGGCGGTCCAAAGAAGTTCAGTATTTATTTTTGTTTGTTTTTTCTTCTCTGAGAGTATATATCCAAGTGGCGAAAGTTTGGCATTGAGATTTTTTATTATTGGTACGAGGTTGGTGTCATCTGATTCAAATGTGACAATTTCTGTATCGAGATTTACTTTTGGATGAAGGATCTGGGATTCTTTTCATAGGGTTTTCTCCACCATGAGTGTACACGATGGACAGTGCATTCCTGAGATGTAGAGGGACTGTTTCGGCATGAGAAATAGAGGTTATAATATGGGGGAAAGTGTATATCCAGAAGATATAAGTTCAGTATTGAGAATATCGAGAAGTTCAACTTGATTTGCATTAACACTCTCGAATGAGAGTGT
>JAYWCE010000133.1:0-2859 GCA_043780775.1 Candidatus Altimarinota bacterium
TATTTGGAGAGGGGAATCCAGCAGGAGTAGCATTGACAGTAGACGATCTCAAGAAAGATTTATCCGAAAAATGTCCTGAAGATTTAAACGATCCAAAAAGAATATTTTGTACTGAAGAATCTGGTTATATGTCAGCTGAAGTTGAAAAATATCTTCTGATTGCTCTCTCTGATCCAAATTGGGGAAAGCTCATAACGCTCTGTGAGGAACAATTACGAAGATTGGATCCATCAGTGCTCGAGAGTAGCTATCAAGCGAGTTACAATAGAATTGTATATGAAGACTATTTAGATATAAATAATAACTGGGTAACTATCAGTTCGATAACTGGACGAAAAAATCTCAACGTAGCACGTACTAAGGATTTGACACAATGGATTACTTTAGCAACGAATGCTTCATGGGATGCCTATAATTCTCCTGTTCCAAATCCGTATAAAAATCCTACTTGTGTTGATGTTTATGGAAGCGAGATAATTAGGAATCTTCGTATAGCAGTAGCATATTATTTGCGACCTATACAAGTTTTTTGACCAATACCACAGAATCTCATTGACCCAAAGCTATTTAGAATTTTCAATTAATTTTCAACATAAGGAGTATATCATGGATTAGCTCGTTTTCTATCTTCTCAATTCTCAATTTTCATTTCCCTAATCAGAAAGGTTTCATCATGAAACGCCGTACTCTTCTCGCCTCTTCTATTTCCCTTGGTTTTGCAGGTTTGCCGATCATCGCTCGTGCAAGCGTACAGATTGCTCCGAGCAATCGTGTCAATCTCTTTCTCGATAGTACGAGTCCATTTGTGACTGCCGATTGGACTCTTGGTTCCACTCCATCACTGGGTGCAGTCAAGATCCTCAAATCAACAGGAAATAGTACCTATTTCCTCCTCCTCCTCAACTTACCTACGAATGTTGGTATCGCTGGAAGTGGTAAGAGATTTCTCCTCGACTCTATAACCAATGTCGGATCAGTCAATGCTCGTATCAGTGATACTCTCAATAGTGTTACTGGTCAGTGTGTTGATTTTGCGAAAAGCATGATTGGTAGCATTGATCTAACAAGCAAGTGGCATGCTGGCACAAAGCTGGGAAACATACCCAACGCTCAGCTTGCAACACAGCTTGTTCCTGGTACGATGATTGCTTATTTTGGTGCTAGTCCGACGAGTGCCAGTCTGTACTCTAGTGTTGGTCAGCATGTGGCTATCGTACTCAGTGTTGCCACAGACGCTGCCGGTAACCCGACGGGTGTCAATGTGGTAGATGAGAACTATCTCAATGGTTTCACAGTGACTGCAAATGGAACGTCGGGATCATCCCCTCAGACGATTTCGAAGCATTTGCTCAAGTGGACTGATGGTTCATCAGGTATCAGGAGTGCTAGCCAATACAATATTGTCGATCTGTACTAATCCATACCACTACACATAATCGCCAATATCCCTCTCGTGCAATGCGAGAGATGAGAATCCTCGGGTTCTCAAAACCCTCAACCCTCCCGACTTGTCGGGAGGGTTTCTTTTTTGCTCTAGGATTTGCAAAAATACCTCATATAGCATACAATAGATCTATGAATGACGAAACTATCACACCAGTAGTCCCAGAGACTGTATCCACTATTCGAGATGAAGACCAGTTTCAGGATGCGATCACAGCAGAGAAGGAGAAATCTGAGAAATCAGATGGACATATCAGATTCGAGACGCTTGCAACTGAGATCCACTCGGCACTATCGCGTCAGGATAGTGATGCGACACTCACACTCATCACCAAGTGAGCCCTCGGATTCGGCTCGTCAGATATCCACTATGATACCAAAGAAGTTGAGATCCACATCCGACTCCGTATCGACGGAGAGCTCATCACGATCACGAGCCTCACCCGGCCTGAGTACAAGCTCCTCCTCGAGCGACTCAAATACAAATCCGATCTCAAGCTCAATCTCACAGACATCCCACAAGATGGAAAATATCGTATCACGACAGATGATGAGCGGATCGATGTCCGTGTCTCGACGCTCCCAGTCCGCTATGGTGAGAACGTAGTATGTCGTATTCTCGACTCCACCAAGGCGATCCCGTCGGTGGATGATCTCGGATTCATGTGGACATCGAAGCGGCAGATCGACCGTAGTTTGAAGAAGAAAAATGGAACCATACTCGTGACAGGGCCAACTGGATCTGGTAAGACGACGACGCTCTACTCGATGCTCACCTCTCTCAATACCGAGGATCGCAAGATCATCACACTCGAGGACCCGATCGAGTATGAGCTCGCAGGGATCGTGCAGAGTGAGGTCGATGAGAAAAAGAACTATAGCTACTCCACAGGACTCAAGGCTCTTATGCGCCAGGATCCAGATATTATCATGATCGGTGAGATCCGTGATCTCGAGTCAGCGACGATCTCGATGCAGGCAGCGATGACGGGACATCTCGTACTATCCACTCTCCATACCAAGAGTGCAGGTGAGACGATCGAGCGACTGATGAATATGGGCGTCCCGAACTATATCCTCGCCTCTGGTCTCGATGTCATCATCGCTCAGCGACTCGTCCGCCGTCTCTGTCCTCACTGTATCAGCTCATATGAGGCTGATCTGAGTCAGATCGACATCATCAAATACATGCTCAAAGATCTCGGTATCGAGGCACTCGCCTCCAAAAAAGACGGATTCAAACTCTGGAAATCAGCAGGATGCAATGAGTGTGCTATGACAGGATACAAGGGTCGTATCGGTATCTATGAGGTGATGAACTTCTCCGAAGATATCCGTACGCTGATTCGTAATGGATCGAGTCCACGAGAGATCGTAACTGCCGCTCGCAAGGGAGATCTCATGCTCATGCGAGAA
>JAYWCE010000134.1:0-2818 GCA_043780775.1 Candidatus Altimarinota bacterium
ATGTTTGAGAAACTGATGCCAGTTTTCTTTTTCTGGAGCACTCATATTTTTTCTGAGTTCTCGAGCTCGTTCCGTATTTTCTCTATTGTATGGTAGCCTATGGGAGAATCACTGAATATCTTTTACTGACACTGACTCCCCCCTGCCCCCCTCAAATAGGGGGGTTTCCGAACTGACTCCTTCCTGCCACTGCTTTGCTATAACTCGTCACGTAAAAGTGGTGAACTCGAAATCTCAAATAGGGGGGTTTCCGAACCAATCCAGGAATCTCCCATTCCCACATCCGATATCGAGTATACTATCAGGAGTATATTGCATCATATCTGCTATGATATATTCTAGCTCTGGCCAGTGGAGATTTTTCCGAGAGTTCGAGAATGTAGTCGCGAATGCGTCGTAGGACATAGTCTAGTCAAAAATACTGTTCCATCACTTGAGATAGTAGCGGCGAAATGCAACCATGAAGAAAAATGCTAAATTCGCAAAAAATAGGTATCACCAGAATACCATATTCTCAAGGTTCTGAAAGTCAGAGAGAGAGAGAAGTGTAAAAATTTGGTTTATTGATCACATACAATATATAAGTATACTCTCAGTCCATGGTTGTAACCATCACTTTTTAAAAGTTGGTAAAAATGCCATAAGATCAATAATAGCGGTCAGTATTACGGTATTGAGAATATTTCACGATGATATCCAATATAATATGAGTATCAATCATAGACCAAGACAAGTATAATCAAACCAATTTATTGATATTGACCGCATTCATCTTATTCCATATATGGTAGCACAGATGAGTGATATTAGCATCAATCAATTAGGAATCAAGGTAAAGTACTCATGATTTTTCCATAGTATAAAAACATTGAAACCCACGAGAATACACCAGATTATGTATGTAAATATATGAGGAGTTGTTCTTCATTTCAGGACATCTTTCCAATAAGGAGTAGCGCCGATGAGGTAAATTCCTGTACTTATGAGTGCAAATCCAAGTTCCTTTTCCATACTTTATTTCTTAGGAAACAATCGCTCGAGTGTTTCCTGATTCTTTCTCCAGTTTTTATCCACCTTGACTCGGAGTGCGAGGAATACCTTTTTTCCGAATATCTCCTCGAGGACGAGGCGAGAGGCGGTTCCGATATCTTGGATTTTTTTCCCTCATTTGCCGATGATGATCGTCTTTTGAGAATCTGTCTCCGTATTGATATAGGCCTGGATGGAGAGCATTGGTAGTTTTCCTTTCTTGTTCTTGGGCACAAAACTCTCAGGAGTCAGATCACTCATATCTGGGATGATGAGCTCGTCAGCCCCATTCTCGATACTCCCGATCTCGATATAGCACGCATATGGGATCTCTTCACCGAGTCCAGCGAAGAGTTGTTCACGTATCACCTCACTGATGCGGAGATCCATCGTCTGATCAGTATACTGATCCTCTTCGTAGAGGTATGGTCACTCAGGGAGCTCTGCTGCGATAGCATCGATGAGCTCTGCGAATCCTGTACCATTGACACTATCTATCTTGTAGTCGATATTCTTACCGAGGTATCCCTTCTCGAGATCTTGCTTGGTCTCTATTCGCAATACTGGCTTGGTCATATGTGAGAGTGCCGTATCGATACGCTCGTCCTCGGCTCACTGTACGCGAGTAGGATCGATGAGACGGAGGATGATATCAGCATCACGCAGTCCAGCAAACGCCTGAGCATTGATAAGAGTATGGATCTCATGTGCCTTCTGGCTACCGAACTGCTCATTCGCATCGTGATGGATACCAGGAGTATCGAGGAATATGATCTGGAGATCCTTGTCGAGATCAGTATAGATCCCCGTGATCGTCCGTTGAGTCGTCTGTGGGCGATAGGATATCGCACTCACTCGCT
The DNA here is from genome assembly GCA_043780775.1 of Candidatus Altimarinota bacterium. Classification (GTDB taxonomy): domain Bacteria; phylum Patescibacteriota; class Gracilibacteria; order BD1-5; family UBA2023; genus JABFSX01. The sequence continues at coordinate 1,890 of JAYWCE010000134.1, forward strand.
CTCCGATGAGAGCATTGATGAGAGTAGATTTACCAGCATTTGGGCGACCGACGATGGCGACGTATCAGACTTTAGGCATTAGATTGTATGGTTATTATTATGTCGTCTATATGTATTTTCGAGTAGTTTCAAAAACGATAATCTCACTTGTATAGATAGAATTTGGTAGAGTCATTCTTGTATAGGCTGAGGGATGACATCCTCGGAAAATATCTGATTCATTTATTTTTTGTTATTGATTCTTTTTCTCGCTTCTGTTACTTTTTTCCTGAGGAGTTCTGATGCCTTGACGGGATTTTGCCAGATCTGTATATCAGAGCCGAATACAACCGTCGGTCCCTCCTTGCATCTTCCCTGACACATACAGGTTTCGATCACTACCTCATCATCTCAGTAACCATAGAATTCTCTATCTGCGTCGAGTCTTGTTTTGATGTACTGGCTCTGTCGCTCACTACAGGAGCGGCCGGTACAGATTTTGACATTGATTGATTGCATAGGCGTCAGTATAGGGAAAAGTAGGGATTTGGCAAAAGAAAAACCCCTCACGATCGTGAAGAGTTTTCTGATTTTCTGATGGTGCCCGAGGGGGGACTTGGTCGCTCCTCCGGCCGCGACCCGCCTCTCCTCATTGAATATGAATCCCATTCAAGGGATTCATAGGAATCAATTCGGATTCAAGTCCCCCGAAACATTTTTGAAAAAAATAACTCTCGTTCTTTCGAACGAGAGTCTTATTTTTCAAATGGTGCCCGAGGGGGGACTTGAACCCCCACACCTTTCGGCATACGCACCTCAAGCGTACATGTCTACCATTCCATCACCCGGGCAAAAAATCTATGGTGCACCCAGTAGGGTTCGAACCTACAACCAACGGTTTCGAAGACCGCTACTCTTCCAATTGAGCTATGGATGCATGTTCCTTACTT
>JAYWCE010000135.1:0-2810 GCA_043780775.1 Candidatus Altimarinota bacterium
CAAAATCTATCCAATTTTCCTGATTGATCACTTGATATATCGTACTTGGATACGCTGCATCAAATGCTTTTGGTAATTTCACAGATTTTTTCCCATATTTGAACTCATATGCATAGAGCTCACCAGCATACTCTTCGATATAGTCGATCTCAGCCTGAGCATGATTGCGCCAAAAATAAGTATTTCGATATAATTCATGGTTAGATATATACTTTCGCCGTTCGATAAGCAGATGATTTTCCCAGAGTGCTCATACATCATTCCTGAGATTGATTGGATTATAGTTCTGGATCAGGGCATTTCGGATGCCGAGGTCACAAAAATATATTTTGACTCATTTGGTGATCTCATTCCTGAGATTGCGAGCAAAGCTCGATAACCGAAAGATAATAAAGGCCTGCTCAAGAATATCGATATATTTTGCTACAGTGATATGAGATAGTCAGAGCTTTTGTCATATTTCACTATAGGATACTTCGCTCCCGATTTGCAGTGCCAAGAGAGACAGTATGCTCTTGATATAGTGTGATTTTTTGATACCTTCGATCTGCAGTATATCTCTGTAGAGATAGTCGCCAGCGAGGAGATTGAGTCGTTCTACTCGAGTATTCTCAGGTGCACTATAGATCTCTGGGTATCCACCATATATGAGGCTATTTTCGAGATGATCACGGATCCACCAGTTATCATGAGTCAATCGGAGTTCTCCGATAGAGAGTGGATAGAGTGTGAACTTGTAGTTGCGACCTGTCAGTGGCTCACTGAGTCGATTTGCCAGATCAAAACTACTCGATCCAGTCGCGATAAATTGCTTCTCTGGATATGTTTCTACGAGGATTTTTAGGATGATACCGATATTCTCGATATTTTGTGCTTCATCGAGGACGATGAGATCGAACTCTGCAAAACTCTCGATGATCCGTTGTGGATTCTTGTAGTCGAGGAGTTGCTGATGGGGATAGAGATCACAGTTGATATACTTGGACCGACCAGTATATTCTCTCAGTATCTTCTGAGACAGAGTCGTCTTGCCTACTTGTCTGGCTCCATATATGATGATGATTTTTCATTGAAATAGCTTTTCTTGTATCGATTTTTCTATGATTCTTGTTATCATAATAACTGTATTAATACTAAATATGATAATATCATATCCTATTTGCTGACGATTGCAACTATTTCTGCATATAAAAATCATTCTTCATAAGTTCTCACACCGTGAAAATAGATGATTTTATTTGCATTTTCACGGTAAAAAGATGTTTTAGCGTGAATATCACCTGTTTTCTACTCATTTTCACGCCAGACAATCCCAGCTTTTCGAGAGAAATGAGTGTGGAAAATAGGGGTGGAGAAATAGGATTTGATTTTCTCGGGAATCACATATAATGTCTCTATGACAACTATCACCATAGACAACATCTGAGAGACCAAGATCAAGACAAAATTCGCTACACCACTCGAAGCGGGATACTATCTCATCGGGCTCTCCATGAAGACGAGCAAAAGTACGAGAAAAAACAATAAATTCGAAATAGCGATGGAAGAGTATAGAAATGGTGAAAGTGTGGATGGAAAAGAATTCCTTACCAAACTCATCGCATCCAAATCAAAATAATGTACAACTATCGACTCTAGAAAACCGTGATAAAATTCCTCGAGAAACGCGATCAAGCCTTTCTTTTGCGTTTTGATAAGAAATTCGATGAAATTATAGAAAATCCAATCAAATCCTCAGCTGATGTGAAACCATATATCGGACATCCAGGACACTATCGTCTGCGTATCGGGAAATATCGATTTCTCTATGCTATCCTCGAAGAGGAGATAGTTGTCTACTTCTATGATGCGGATAGTCGAGGAGGGATATACAAGTAGGCTCTCTGCCAGACAGTATCAGTATTTCGGGAGACGGGAGTATGGAAAATAGGGGTGTAATAACTTGTTTCAATGACAATACAGTATGTATATTGGAATTCTTGAGAAGATTACAAAAAGAATTGATAAATAGTCTTGATTTATACATGATAAGTATCATAATCTTAATAATATAAATTATCTAGTTAATATATGATGTACCTTACTCTCACAATAGCCATTATTGCCATATTTTTCTCACGGAAAACTTATACAGATTTACAACACGAGAAGAAAAGAAATAGAATAATACAGTCTTTCATGGCATGAATAATTCGTACTATTAGTGATTATCGAAGTCAGACAGATAGTATTTCTCCTGAATATATACCAGAGAGCCCTAAGAAAATCCCAATTCCATATAATATGGTTATAGAAAATATTCAATATGAATTCAGTAAAGATTTTTGAATTGAGAAATATGAAGAATGGTTAAAAAATGATAGAGGAATATTCAATGACAATACTTATTGAGGTGATTGATTTAATTTTATATATTTAGACTTTTTTGATAAGCTTGATAAACAATGGAATTCTTGAGAATTAATAAGTGAAATTGATAAGGAATATCTTGATTCTACTACTATAGTTACCAAAGATAATCTTGATGAATTAGAATGAGAGATAGCAATGTATAAAGACCTATTAAGTGGCTCATTGGATATCTCTGGATTTAGTATAGAAAATATAGATAGTAAAATAAACTCGATTTTCCCCAATATAAAAACAGAATGTAAGGAAGTTATTAAGAAAGCATTGATTAAAAGAATAAAGGATATTAATAAGTCCTAAAAAAATAGCTTAGAGATAAATTAATATAGGCTGCGTCTCGGGAAATACCAATTCCTCTACACGCTCAAAGAATCAGAAGTAATAGTCTACTTCTATGATGC
>JAYWCE010000136.1:0-7735 GCA_043780775.1 Candidatus Altimarinota bacterium
AAAGTATTACAAATAACTGCTGTGAGTATATGATTAGCTTCTCCAGCCATGGCTCAAAAAGATACAAGTAGAAATGGGGCTCTGAGTGTTCTTTGTATCCCTGAATCTAAATCCCTATGAACCATACAACCCCCGAAGCGAATTAGCGTTACATGAATAGATTGTGCAATAAACTCGGATGATAAGCTTCTCTATGAGCATATAGAAACTATCATGAAATGACCTCCAAAATTTAAAAATGCCATTATACTGGTTCTTGGTAGAGAAATAAAGGCTAATCATAAATTTTCAATTAATGAAAGTCCATATACAGAAAACTTTATCTTAAAAATTGATTTCAATCATAGGGATGGAGTATCAAGTACAACAGTATTTTATACATATCATGAAACATGAAGACTCACTGAAATCAGTAACAGCGATGCAACTGCAAGATTAAAGGGTAATCAGAATAAATAAAAATCTCTCCCGAATAATCGGGAGAGATTTTTATTTAGGGTATCATATTATTTGACGAACTCGACAACCTTGGCGAATACCTCAGGATGGCTGATAGCCATATTCGAGAGTACCTTGCGGTTGAGAGCAACACGACGAGTATACATCGAGTGGATGAGCGTAGAATAGTTCATACCATTGAGGCGAGCAGCGTTGTTGAGACGAACTGTCCAGAGTTGGCGGAACTGTCTCTTCTTGAGCTTACGAGAAATATATGCATTTGATCCTGCCTTCATGATGGCATTCTTTGCACGAGAGTAGACATTACCGTTCATACGGCGAAATCCCTTAGCGAGAGCAAGGATATTTTTATGTCTTTTGTGTGTCATCACACCACGCTTTACACGAGTCATAGGAGAGAGATTAGATATTGAGTTATACTGAGAATGAGAGACTATCTACCATATGGGAGAGAGAGACGAGCCTCGAGCTGATTTGTCTTATGGAGAACACGTCCGTATGGATCACGACCTTTTGCCTTGTTACTTTTATCCTTGAGGAGATGTTTCTTGGCCGTCTTATCGACGATATATTTACCAGTTCCAGTGATCTTGACGCGTTTTTTTGCACCAGAGTGAGTTTTGAGTTTCATAATTCAAATGAAGTGAGGAAATAGAGCTTGCTCGAATTTGCGAGCGGAATGCAGAATTAGGAGGACGAGGTTCTCATAAGACGGGATTTGTATTTATTTTTTGGGATAGAGAATGAGGTTGAATGTGTTCCCCTGCTTGAGTATTTTTGATTTTTCATCCTTTCGATAGAATCACTCCATAGAGGCAACGAACTCGTTGATCTTTGCTGTAGCGAGATCCTCATACTGATTTTCCCTGCCACGGAGCTGGAGGAATATTTTCATTGGATTACCATCTTTTGCCCATTTTTCTGCTTGATTGCGTCTGACATCGAGGTCATGGTCGCCGATCTTGTAGGTGAGCTTCATCGTTTTGAGTTCTGTTTTCTTCGTATTACTCTTGTTCTGAGATTGTTGTTTCTGTTGCTTGAATACCATCTTTCCATAATCGATGATTTTAGCGAGTGGTATACCATCTTGCATACCGATCTCTACGAGATCAAGATCCTGTTCTCAGGCGAGAGCAAGAGCAGCATCACGAGTCATCTTGCCGAGTGATTCACCCGTACCTGTGATGACCATGAGTTCACGAGCAATGATAGTATCATTCATTCGTTTTTCATTTTTTTTCGGAGGGAATCCTCTTTTTTGCATAGGTGATTTACGCTGTTATAGATTTGAGAGCTTTTGCATATGCACTTTTCTTTCGAGCAGCATTGTTCTTGTGGAGAACATTCTTCTTTTCGAGAGTGTCGATACGAGAGTAGACGAGCGAGAGTGCCTCATTGATCTTTTTCATATCTTTTTTCTCTTCAGAGAGGAGAGCGACGAATGCTTTGGTGCTTTCTTTGAGGAGAGCGGAGAAGTGACGATTACGAGATCGTTTTTTTTCGCTGACCTTGAGGGCTTTTTTGGCTGAACTAGTGATGGGCATAGAAATGGCAGATTAAAATAATGGCGTACTGGAAAAGTGGGTGCATTGTATAAAAAACGGCTCTCTTGTCAAACAAAAATGATTAAATAGAGCGTCTTCGCATCAGGAAGGCCCCAAGCATAGCTGAAACAATGATAACAATCGCGATCATACCAGGTCCAGACTGCACACGAGACATCGATGAATACTCTTTTGACTCAGTGGCATTATCACAGAGTGCTTTGACGACGAAGTTCTCATAGATGACAGATCATTGTGAGAGGAAGAGAGTATAAGTAGCATCTTTGGTATTCTGGAAAATAGTATAGTCACCTGCTGGGGATACCTTGTAGAGATTGTATGAGACTGCTCCAGTGAGTGCTGTCCATGAGAGAATACTCTTCGATGTATCAGCCGCCACCGTGATCCCTTCGACATTGCCAATAGTACATGAGTCCTTCCCGATAGTTGTGATGATCGGCTCAGAGACGAGTCCCGCGATAAGAGTACCAGATGCTGTACGACCGAATATCTTGAATGTATAGGTATCGGTAGGAACCTTATCAATATACCAAGTATATCCCCCAGAACTCGTCGTCGATGCGATGCGATCGAGCGTGAGTGTCGTGACCTCTTGTGTGAGAGCATCAGCATTCTTCCCGTAGGCAATCTTGAAGCTTGTCATATCTGCTGGAGCATTTTCAATACTAAAATCAAATACAACTCTTGATCCTGTTGTTGTCGTTTTAACATTTTTGAATGTTGGAGTCACAACCGTAGCAGTGAGTCGCTCTGTGACAGTGAGACTCGTAGGAGAATCAAGTGTCTTGACCTGTCCAAGAGAGTCCTTCTGAGTGAGGGGAAGCTTGTAGAATCCTGGTTTCTGAGGGGCGACTGTCGTGATGATGTATTTGCCTGCAGCACCCTCCTTCGCTGTGAGAATAGATCCATCGAGAGAGACTGTGAGCTCAGCTAGGCCTGAAGTCGCATCAATCGTGATCTCAATAGGAGAACTCGCCTCGACCGTAGATGCTGGGGAAATAGTGACACCATAGGTACTCGCAGAGGCGAGTACACGACCGAACCGTATCTCTGGAGAACTTGCGATAATAGTGCTTGTACCATCAGTGAGATTCGCCATGAGAATATTTTCTTCTTGAGTGAGACCGGTTATATTTTTAGTGAATATACCACTATCATCAGAGACAACTGTACCGGAATCTTGTCCATTGAGTGACAGAGTGATTTTACTATTTTTGCGAGTCTTACCACTGACCATCACCATATCGCCAGTGATCTTGGTTCCGTTCTCTGGCGTGATGATCGTCACACTCTGATCGGTCGTACTCGTCGTCGTAGTGGCCGCATCCACCATAATGGTTGCCTCGCCCATGATATCATCAGAGACATCTGAGACATAGATCTTTTGTTTTCCTGATTTTTTAAAAATAAGACCTTTAGAGAATTTTTTTTCTCCATGATCGTCAGTAGTAAATGCAACTGTTTTACCTGGTGCTGGAACGGTATCTCCGATATTATCCGTATTGAATATGACAGATCATCGGTATCCTGTGACAGTTTTTTTGTCCTTATCAACCGCTCTAACCGTGATATCAATAGCCTCACCAACACGAGTCGTCGCTGGTGCAGTGATCTCGAGTGCTACCGTATCTCCAGCCGCAGCTGAGAGTGAGAGTGGAGCAAATATACTACTCAGAAGACAAAAAACGGCGAGCGAAGAGACGAGTTTTTGCATATTGGCGTGGGTAAAAATGCGATATTTGAGCTGTATTCTAGTCATTCCCGAGATTTATGCAAGTGAAATCATGGTATTTTTCGTGATTTGGGAGCGGTTTCTGACTTGTCAAAATAATCTGATATTGCATAAGAGAACTGAGGAAAATATCAGAATTGATATCATCGAGCTCTGCAAAAATATCATCGATGAGGAGAATCACCTGGAGATTGAGTGTTGTAGCGATGAACTCTCGTTCGATCATCTTGAGCCCGAGGAGGAGCATCTTCATCTCTCCACGCGAGAGGTAAGACTCGACGGGAGTAGCTTCTGTTGTATTTTGCATCAAACGAAATCCCCAATCATCCCGATGCGGACCAATATGCGTATGTCCTGTGAGAATATCTCGTTCTCTATTGTTTCTGAGGTATTCAACGATGATATCGGTATCGGTTTTTGTGTCATCTCACTGATCACTAATAACTGACAACTGATAGCTATTCTCCACGCTACTCTCATAGTGGAACTCTGGAGTATATTTCGTGAAAAATGCCGGAAATCGAGCCATCGCATCACGCACATAGTCCCGATACTTGACCCGATAGAGTCCATACGACTCAGCCACCTCAGCGAACTTAGCATCCCAGAAATCCAAATCCTCTCGTTTACTGAGACCATCTCGGATATTTTTGAGCATCGCATTTCGTTGCCGCATCGCCAGATCATAGTCACGACGCACCCGAGGGAATTGCCCATATGTCCGAGAGAGAATGAGGTCGATATAATCTCGACGCATCGCAGGAGCAAAGTAGAGCAAATTCATATCAAACGGTGAAATATGCACCGTCCGCCATGGGAGAGCGGTCATATATTTTGGCTTCGTAGTTTTGGTGCCTTGTATCGCATAGTACTCACGATTCTCATCCCGCACCATACGGTAGCTCTTGCGGAGGTCTCCATCTGAGAAAATCCCCTCAAACTCACTCCCAGCATCGAGTGTCGCATCACCATAGAGGGGTCTCGAACCTGAGAGCATATGGATCGCATCGAGGATATGTGTCTTACCAGAGCCATTTGCTCACATGATATAGGTACGCTGACCGAATTCCAGAGTCAGAGTATCGATACCACGCCACGATGTGAGAAAAAATGAAGAGAGCATATATATTATTCTCCCACCATAATACCCCCGAGTACGATCTGATGAGCTGCTTTTTTCTGACCTGAACAAGCTAAGAGATCATTTGCGATAGCCGCATCGATGACGACATCAGGACGCAGATCGAGTGATAAGCGTCCACTGCGAGAGATACTCGATATATGAAAGGTATCTGTACGCGAGAGTGATTCAAAAGAATCGAGAACACTCGAGATCTCGAGGCCTGGTTGTGGGCGGAGTGCCGTGAGCTTCGCGAGATGAGCAATTTGTGCTTGTGTGAGTGACATTTTTGTATATAATTCGCTCCAATATATCAAAAATATGTCGAAAATCAAGGATATCATCGAAAAAATGCAAGTGAGCGGAACCACATATAATGATCTCTCCCTCCTCGTCGCAAAGCGAGTCTGGCTCATTGTGGCGAGTCTCTATTATCTTGCGTTCCTTTTTACTGTGGGTGGTTTCTATTTTGGTCCGATCACGCTCGATCAACTTTCGATGGTTACCTTCCACCTCTACTCTATTCTCGTGATTGCTTCCGCCTGGTTTTTCTACTCGCTCTGTGAGTACAGCATCGCTGTCTATCTCCCGACTCGTCGGTGGACCATCGCTATACCGATAGTCATCGGTATAGCCTTTACAGCTATAGCTCTTCTATCTCATCTTGGTATTATTTAGACTTTTCTCATATTCTATGCTCTCTCGCATTATCATCTCGCTCTTCATCCTCAGCTCATGCTCGCTCCTCCCCGGTACACAGGTCGAGATACAGAACAACGCGAGTATCTATAGTGGATCAGGATTCTCGATGCAGGTACCTGCTCTCTGGGCATCGAACACTGGGGCCATGACTCCCACTCCAAAATCAGGCACACTCGAACTCGCCATAGTATCACCCGATGTGAGATACGGATTCTCGAACAACCTCATCATCATGCGAGATAGTCTGAACGGGATAATCACATCGAGTCGATATGCCGAGCTCTCGAGCGTACAATCATCGAAGAACTACCTCGAATATACCAAGCTGCAGGACGATCCAATCATATTCTCAGATACAGACGAGTCACGGATCACTGTATTCGAGGCAAAATACAATCCATCGACTCCACGACTCAAGTTCATCCAAACAGCGAAGGTATGTGGAACAAGTGTCTACCTCATCCACTTCTCGATTGCACTCGACAAAACTCCTGATGCGTACATTGCTCTCGCGAAGACATTTTCCTGTAAATAGAAAAACTTGCTTTTTGGGCTTTTTCTCTATAATGCACGTGTCTCTGACACCATGGCAGAGTGGTCAATTGCAAGAGCCTGCAAAGCTCTAAAGTCGTCGGTTCAAATCCGACTGGTGTCTCCAATACATACCTATCACTCGATATTATACCATCGAATATTCCAAAGAGCTTTGCTGTAAGCTCTTTTTTTGTAGCCATTACAGCTTTACTTTGCTAATTACGATACCTAATTTCCTAGTTTTATCGATAAGAGAACCTGTATCGGTGGAGTTGGTGGCATAGTATCCAATAGCATCGAAGATCACATCTTCATTATATCGATAGGAGGCACCATTTTTAGTACCAGAATCATTGGTGAGGAACTCGTTCTTGACTCAGTCGTATCCAATGATGAGAATAATATGATTGCGTGGTCCTGGTGGTGTATAATGGATATTCTTGAGGTCTCTTCCCGAGGTAGGAACCATAACAATATGTCAGTCTCTGATGTACTGTATGAGTTCGGTTTTGGATATATTTTCCACTATTGTATGATTATAGAATCACAGATAACCACTCATAGTTGTTGCTATGTCATATGTGGATGTAGCGATGATATTCTCAACTGGATTCCACTTCTCCGTCTCTGTTCGAACAATATCCCTAGTTCAGGCGGTATTCTCATTTGTATCGGAATTTTGCATAAAAATCAACGTACTCAGTCAAGCAGTAACTACGAAAATGTAGCTCAGATAGATGTAGCGTCTTCTTGGATTCAATTATATATAATTAGTAGTGGGCGAGTTATTTTACTTATTTTTAGAATTCTGTAAACAAAAAACATATATTTTTTGGAATATATTTGTCTTTCTTTTGTCTTTTTTATTTGAGAATATTTAGATAGTATGGAACCGATTTTACAGGTGGATATATATTTTTCAGTACTTATTTTAATATTAAACTACTCCGATATGGATAAAAATATTAAGCTCCTATTGCAGGAGATACACGATAAAGATACCCGAGAGCTCGTAGAGGATCATATCCGAAATATCAGTCTCGACGAATCCAAAAAAGAGGCAATTGTACTTATCGACAAGCGATATGTGATGAACATCCTCCACTCGGCTCATTATATTTGACACTTTCTCGGAGCCATCAAAAAGTGCTTCGGAGAAAATAAGCACATCATCATACGCCTCGATCATCCACACCAGACACATGATCGTGAGATGCTCATTCCATATGCTATACACTACTAAGATTTCGATATTTGTGGTTTCTGAGTATACTCCAGCTATACATCACGAATTACTCATAAAAATATGATCGAAAATACTCTCAAATGGAAAAAACCCGAACGACAATGAGCCAGATCGACCGTCAGATTCAACGGGGACTATAGGGCCGAGCTCCAGAAGACGATCGATATCCTCGATATCTATTTTGAGGATGAACTCCAGAAATATTTTGTCGTAGACTCGGTCCTCGCAGGAGGCAATGAGATAAAAATCCGAATCAATGATGATGAACAAAATATACGCAGAGTAGTGAATTGTATATTCAGATATCATCATGATGAGCAGAAGTTCGGTAACATCAACATCGAGCTCGGATCCTATGAGTTATCGAAAAAAACTAT
>JAYWCE010000137.1:0-2765 GCA_043780775.1 Candidatus Altimarinota bacterium
CCCCATGCCTTTAGGCTGGGGTAGCCTTTACTTGAGTCTTTCCAGTGTTCATGGCCTTATTTTTTACTTCTATATGCTCTCTCATAGAGTGATATCCACTCAGTTGCAGATATTTTACCCATGAGTTCTCGGGTGAGATCATAGGGGATACTCTCTAGTTTCTTGAACCGGATACAGCCGACTCCCATATCGAGTTTTCCGATATTGCGTTTCTCATATTCACTTTTCCACCACTCGAGCAGCCCTGGACTCGCTCACATACCCATATGATAGATATGTATTCCTGCCTTTTTACTCGCAAGATTCACGAAGGGGAGTGGGAGCGTAGTATCGCAGTGGTATCCCGCTGGATAGAGCGAGAATGGTACTGTATAGCCGATCATCCCATAGCTGATACACTCCTCATATCCGAGAGGGATGAGTGAATCCCTGAGTATATCTCGGAGTTTCGAGAGAGCTGCTTGATGGTCTGTCGGGGCATTTGCGATGTATGCGTCGATAGGGTTCATAGTATATAGTTGATATATTTTATGACTCTTACTTATTTGATTGATCCTAACTGCATAGTCAGTCGGTCGAACCAGTGACCATATCAGATCGATGATGGGTGAAAATAGTCTCTTGCGAGATATATATCTGGTTCTCGAACAAATGGATCTACAGACCGCTCTTCGAAGAGATCGACATAGATACCTCAGTGTTTTGCTACTAGAGCTCAGAGTTGTGCATGGTAGGATCGAGATATATTCTCATAGATTGCACTCATAACACGTGGGAATATCTTTACTCCGCCAAGATTCCCACAACTTTGCACGATGAGTATTTTGGTTTTTGGGAGATGGTTGAGGATTTGTTCGAACTCACTAGATATCTCAGAGAGATCATGGAATCTCACCATATCGTTGCCTCATATCTGGAGTAGGATGTAGTCATATTCTTTTTTCTCTACTTTTGTGAGCTGAGCCTCTATGTCCACCATCACCGCTCATGAGACTCACTGATTCTCTACTCTTGTCGCACTGACATACTTCGCGAGTCTCCCCGCTATACTATCTGAACTATGATCAGCTCCGACTCCTACCGCTGTACTATCCCCGAGTACGAGCAGAGATGCTCACTCATGAGAACCTGTGAGGATATATGGTTGTGTATGAGAGATGATCTCTACAGAGATCCGCATGAGTCGATACGTCCTATATCCATGGTATACGATATAGAGCATGACTACCGATATGACGATAGCGAGCCATTGCATGGATAGAGGGAATGAGCTCATAGAGAATTAGTTGGAGTGATAGCTACAGTACTACCAAATACCCAGTACATATCCAGCAACAACGAGGGCAATCAAGCGATAGCTCGCACTGATGAGGATTTTTGGTGTCATCCATTCTTTGCTATCATTGCCCCAGATAGTACTACTCACGATAGTAGGCAGCACGAATCCGATCCATACGAGGAATCAGAGATGCATACCCGAATAACTCGGGAGTACCTTGATCAAGAATGCAAGAGTCACTATCATGACAAAATTCGAGATCAGCTCAGTGACGAGGAGTTTCCACATTCCTGACATAGCCTTTTTCATCTCTTCATCGGTGAATTTTTTCTCCCCGTGATGTATTCTCATCCATACTTTACCGAATATAGGGCCGAACCAGAGAGCACCACCTATCCAGAATCCGAGTGTGACGACGCAGATCGCGATCCAGTTGAAAGAGATTTCCATAGAGAATATGGTGAAAAAATAAACAAGCAAATGATATGCCAAAAACCAATAAATACAACAGAGGCCTTAGTTAGCCTCTATGTATTGTTGGAAATTATCGAGAATCGACTGCCATCCAGATCGTTGTTCCTCCTCGCTATGAGTGTCCTCGATCTCGAATGTTTCTATCACTGTAGTACCGATCTCTGCTTTCGCAAAATGTATCGTTACTTGTCTCCCATCATTGATATTATACTCGATATATTTTGGCTCTGAGATGCCTGTATAGATACCCTCGAAGTCGAATGAAAAACTCCCATCTCGAGCCGCCATAGTATAGACGAATTTGCCTCCTACATGGAGATCATTTATCGCTTTCGGACAGTACCAGTCAGGAGAAGAAGCATTCCAGTTCTCTATATCCTCAGGAGTCGTCCAGGCTTTCCAGACCTGTTCGATCGGAGCATTGATGAGAGCTGAGATAGTAACAGTTTGCATAGAGAATAGAATAATAAATAAAAATTAACTTCAATTATATGCCTTTTCTAGATCTGCGATGATGATTTTTTTCATCCCCATCATGGACTTCATAACTCGACCAGAACTATCCTTGCTCATGAGATCCATGAGTGCATCTGGGATTATTTGCCAAGAGATACCGAACTTGTCTGTGAGCCACCCACATTGGCTCTCTGATCAGCCATCTGCCGTGAGTGTATCCCAGTAGTTATCTACTTCTGCTTGGGTTTTACATGGTATGACAAAAGAAATTGCAGGGGAGTGCTTATAATACATCGGTCATCCATTGAGTCCTATGAATTTGTTACCATCGAGCGCATAGTCTACTACCATCACCTTCGTCTGCTCAGCATCATAGTATGAGACATTGCGGATCTCAGAATTCGGGAATAGTGCAACATAGTAGTTCGCAGCGTCGAGAGCCTGAGTGTCGAACCAGAGACAAGGTGTGATAGTGGACATAGTGAGTATGGATAAAAAAGTAAAAATTATGGTGATAATATCCGTTTTTATATTTTTATTTCGCCTTGGGATCGAC